>JAJECR010000152.1 GCA_022821935.1 Candidatus Latescibacterota bacterium | reverse complement strand
GGGTATTCCGAACTCCCCGGTTCTTGAGCCATCCGACCTTGCGCACCGCCAGTTCTCCCAGGTCGATGCGCTGCTTCATCTGGGCGATCAACTGTTTTACAAGCTGATGGTCGCCGATGGGCTGGCCGAAGGTCCGGCGCTGCCGGGCGTACGACACGGATGCTTCTAGGCAGTACTTCATCAGCCCGACGGCGCCCGCCGCGACGGTATAGCGGGCGTTGTCCAGGCAGGACATGGCGATTTTGAATCCTTCGCCTTCTTCTCCCAGGCGGTGGGTTTCCGGCACCGGCACCTCGTCCATGTTGATCCATCCCGTATTGCTGGCCCGCACCCCCATCTTGCCCTTGATGGTACCGGTGGTCAGTCCCTCCCAGCCGCGTTCCAGCAGGAAGGCGGTGATCCCTCGCGTACCCTCCTCCTGGCTTGTCTTGGCGAACACGAGGAACCGGTCAGCCACGTCCGACAGGGTGATCCACATCTTCTCGCCGCTGACCACGTAGGTATCGCCGACTTTCCTGGCCCGGCTGGTCATGGCAGCCACGTCCGAGCCCGCGCCGGGTTCGGTCAGACCGAAACAGGCGATGTTTTCGCCGGTGGCCAGGGGCGGCAGGAAACGCTCCTTTTGTTCTTCCGTGCCCCACTGAAAGATGGGCAGGGCGTGAAGCCCCAGGTGGACGGCGATCGTCTCACGGACGGAGGAGTCCGCCCACTCGAGCCCCTCGGAAAGCAGCCCCAGGGAGATGAAGTCCATGCCGGCCCCGTCGTACCTCGCCGGGAGGCAGATCCCCATGAATCCCTGGGCCGCCATTTTGGGCAGCAGCTCGTGGGGGAAAGTGCCGTTTCGGTCGTGTTCTTTGATGGACGGCAGGATCTCGTTGCGGGCGAAATCGTAGACCATCCGCTCCACCATCTTGTGTTCTTCGCTCAGCTCGAATTCCATGTTCAAGCCTGGTTCCCGGCCACTCCGGCCGCCTTGCTGAAGTCTCTGCCCGGCTGGGTCGCCGGCCGCGTCACGGGGATAACCCGCATGACTTCGAGGAACCGGTCCACGTCCTGGTCGGTGTTGTAGAAATGGGTGGATACCCTGGCCCTGCCTACGCCACCGTAGGCGCCGAATATCAACACGTTCTGGTCCTCCAGGGCGTGGGTGACCGCATTTACATCCGCTGCGGTAAAGCAGACATTTCCCGCTCGTTCCGCCGGCGCCCGGGGCGTGATGACCTCCCAGCCCATGTCCGACAGGCCATCCCATACCCGGGTGCTCAGCTGCAGCACGTGCTCCTCGATCCGGTCGATGCCGATGCCCAGCAGGCAGTCGAGGGCGTTGTCCAGGATGTAGACCCCGATCCAGGTCTCGTTGCCAGGCGTAAACCGGCTGGCATCCTCACGGGGAATGTAAGCGGATGGGTCCTTCCAGTCGGGAAGAAAAGCCGGGGTGTGCCAGCCCACGAAGGGTGGCTTCAGTTCGGGTACACGCTCACGGTTCCAGTAGAAGATGCCTACGCCATGCACGGCCATGAGCCACTTGTAGCAGCTCGACACGACGAAGTCCGCGTACTGCGCTTCGACTGGAACGGCGCCCGCGGAGTGGGTGACGTCGAGACAGAGCAGGGCATTCTTTCGGTGCACGAGATCGGACAGTTCAGGCAGGGGCAGACGTTGGCCCGTGAAGTAACTGACATGGCTCACGTTGACCACCCTGGTGTTTTCATCTATCGCTTTATCAAGATCTTCCAAGTCTGTGCGCCAGTTGCTGTTTTCAACGATGCGCAGCTCCACGCCTTGGTCCTTCAACAGGGTCCATGGCAGCACGTCCGAGGGAAACTCCACGTCGGCGACCACCACGTTGTCGCCGGGTTGCCAGTCGAGAGCATAGACCAGCAGGTTGATCCCTTCGGAAGTCGAGGTCAGGAATCCGATGTCGTCCGGCTGCACGCCGAACAGGCGGCCGACTTTTTCCTTGCACCCCGACGAGACCACTTCAAGGCGCCTTCGTCCTTCTTCACCCAGGAGCTTGTCCTCGAAGAAACGGTGGACGGCGTCGCCGTGCGATTTCAGCATGGGCGACTCGCCGCCGGTACACAGGTGGGTTATGCCCTGAGTTCCAATGAACTCGGAAGGGTCTATCAGCATTAGCGTCTCCATTTAAAATGCGGTTGCGAACGGTCATGAACACACGGCCCAAGATACCTCGTGTGATTCAGCTTGTACAGGGATTTCGACTTCTCTTCCCAGCCCCTAAGTCATTGCATTTGAATGGCCGCAGCCTATATTGTAAGAACTCAATTATACAGCCGTATTGCGGACCGCATACATAGCATCGCGTACGACTTGAAAACCGACTGCCGAATTCGCCCGTGCCGTCTGTAATGCGGGATCACCCATTCGGCAGGGCAGGACCTTGGAGCGGCCCTTGGTAATTGATTTCCACACCCATTTCTATACTTCCGCTTACCTCGACGAGATCGAAAAGGGGGGATACCACGCGGAGCTGGTCCGGGATGTAGACGGCAACCGTCTGTTGAAACTGGATGGCGATTACAGTATGATAAATCCGGGTCATTTCGATGCGGGCCGGGTAATCGAGCACATGGACCGGCATGGCGTGGACCGGCAGTTGCTCAGCTTTTCCATCCCGGGATTGCACGTCGAGGATCCAAGGGCCGGTCGTCGTCTCGCACGGGTCGTGAACGAGTCCCTGGCCGAAACCGTCGCCCGCTACCCTGATCGCCTGGCTGCCCTGGCTGTCCTGCCCCTGCAGGAAGCGGCCGCATCGGCCGTCGAACTGACCCGTGCCGTGGGCGAACTGAACCTGCGGGGCGGCCTTCTGTTTTCCAATGTCAACGGCAAGTCCCCGGGCGACGAGTGTTTTCACGATCTCTATGCCGCTGCGGTCTCTCTGGACGTACCGCTCTTCCTTCACCCCACCAGTCCGCCTTCCCTCGAACCCTTTCAGAAATTCAGGCTGGTGCCTATCGCGGGATTCCCCTTTGACACTACGCTGGCAGCCATACAACTGGCGCTCAGTGGTACGATGGCGGCGTTCCCCGATTTGAAGATCGTGCTCGGCAACCTGGGCGGCACCGTCCCTTATCTTGCGGGACGAATCGATCAGGGGTATATTTCCTACCCCGAAGCGCGGGAGAAACTCGACCGGCCGCCTTCGGAATACCTGAAGAACATGTACTATGAAACCGCGGGCATGCCGGGTGGAGGTGCGGTTCGTCTGGCCATCGACTTCGCCGGCGCCGATCACGTGCTGTTCGGTTCCGACTTTCCCCAGCAGATCGCCGACGTGGACCTGGGTCTTCGAATCATCGATGAACTGGGGTTGCATGAAGTGGACAGCCAGCGCATCAAAGGCCTGAACGCGGCAAGACTTTTGAAGGAGAAAGACGGTTGACCGGTACACTTCAAAATACCAAAATCATTCAGGAAACTGTACACGTAGGTTGTGGCAGTGTACACATAAGGACCGGACTGCGGGACCTGCGACCTGTGCCGTGAGGCCGCTTCCGTTGAAGGCGGAGACAGACAAATATGACTGAGTCCCAGAAGACCCTGTTTCTCCTGGACGGCATGGCGCTGGCCTATCGCGGCCATTTCGGATTGATCCGCAATCCCAGGATGACCTCGACGGGCATGAACGTTTCCATGGTGTTCGCCATAGCCAATACCATACTCGGCATCCTGAACAAGAACAAGCCGACCCACATCGCCGCGGTATTCGACACGCCTGAACCCACCCACCGGCACGAACAATACGCCGAGTACAAGGCGCAGCGGGACGCCATGCCGGAGGACCTCAGCATCGCCCTCCCCTACCTGTTCCGGTTGATCGAAGGGTTCAACATCCCGGTGATCCGCGTTCCGGGCTGGGAGGCCGACGATGTCATAGGTACGCTGGCGAAACAGGCCGACGAGGCGGGTTTCACCACCTTCATGGTCACGCCGGACAAGGACTACGCCCAACTCGTCTCCGAGCAGTCCTTCATCTGCAAGCCCGGGAACACCGGGGACAATTTCGAAACCATGGGTGTGGACGAGGTGCTGGAGAAATGGGGGATCGAACGGATCGACCAGGTGATCGACATGCTCGGCCTGATGGGCGACGCCAGCGACAACGTGCCCGGCGTTCCCGGCGTCGGCGAGAAGACCGCGCAGAAGCTCATCGCCCAGTTCGGGTCCGTGGAGAACCTGCTGGAAAACACGGACCAGTTGAAGGGCAAGCAGAAAGAGCGGATCGAAGATAACAGGGACATGGCCCTGCTTTCGAAAAGTCTCGTCACCATCGAGCGGAACGTTCCTCTCGAGGTTACGCCTGAATCCCTGACCGTCAAGGACCGGCGCGAAGAAGACCTCAAGAAGCTCTTCGTCGAACTGGAGTTCAACACTTTGGGCAAACGGCTCTTCGGCGACGATTTCTCCGCGGCCCCCCGGTTGACGGTTTCCACGACCCAGGGCGAGTTGTTCGAGGACGACCAGCTGAAGACGATAGCGGACGTGGAGCACGACTACCATTGCGTCGACACGCCTGAATCGCGCGCAGACCTTATTGACAGGTTGACCGCGTCGTCCTCCTTCTGCTTCGACATGGAAACGACGAGCCTGGATCCCAAGACCTGCGAAATCCTGGGTTTCGCCTTCGCGATCGAGCCCCATACGGGATATTACGTACCCATGCCGGACGGGCGGGACGAGGTGCTGCGGGTCGCCGGGGAGTTCCTACCCCTGTTCAACGACTCCGGCAAGGAACTCATCGGGCACAACATCAAGTTCGATCTTTCCGTGCTGCGGTGGTACGGGATTACCGTATCCTGCCGCATCTTCGATACCATGCTCGCGGCCTACGTGACCGTGCCCGACCTACGGCGGACCATGGATTACCTGTCCCAGGCCCTTCTGGGGTATACGCCCATATCCATCACCACCCTCATCGGTGAAAAGGGCGAAGAGCAAGGCACGCTAAGGGACGCGCCGCTGGAGAAGGTTGTGGAGTACGCGGCGGAGGATGCCGATATCACGCTGCAGCTCGCGGAATTGCTGCGGCCCCGGATCGGCGAGATGAACCAGGATACGGTCTTCACCGACATTGAGTGTCCCCTGGTGCCCGCCCTTGTGGAAATGGAACACGAAGGCGTGCGGATGGACGTGGAACAACTGAAGCACCTGTCCGCCCTGCTGGAGGAGGAGATTCAGCGGTCCTCGGACCGGATAACCGAACTGGCCGGCGAGCCCGTCGATTTCAATTCGGCCAGACAACTCGGCCACATTCTCTTCGACAAGCTGCAGATCGATCCGAACGCCAAGCGCACGGCCAAGACGGGCCAGTATTCGACGGCAGAAGCCATACTCCGGCGACTTGCGCCCAAGCACGAGATCGTGCAGCAGATCCTCCACTACAGGATGTGTACCAAGCTCAACTCCGTGTATGTCAGCCAACTGCCCCATGCCGTGTTCTCGGAGACGGGGCGCGTGCATACGTCCTACGAGCAGGCCGTAATCGCCACCGGCCGGATCCAGTCCCACGGCCCCAACCTGCAGACCATCCCGGTCCGCACGGAGATGGGCCGCCAGATCCGAAAGGCCTTTGTGCCCCGGGACGACGACTATCTCCTGATGGCCGCCGACTATTCCCAGATCGAACTGCGCATCGCGGCTGAACTCAGCCGGGACGAAGGCATGATGGAGACCTTCATCCGGAACGAGGATATCCACTCGGCGACGGCCATGAAGATCTATGACGTGGGAGACGACGGCGTAACCGACGAAATGCGCCGGTTTGCCAAGACCGTCAACTTCGGCATCATCTACGGCATCTCCGCCTTCGGGCTGGCCGAACGGCTCAACATTCCGCGGGGACAGGGCCAGGAATTGATTGACCAGTACTTCGCGAAGTATCCCGGGACGCTCAAGTACATGGAGGATACGGTCAGGTTCGCGCAGGAGAACGGTTTCGTCGAGACCATGACGGGCCGGCGGCGGTATCTGCGGGACATCAATTCCCGGAACAACACCACCAAGCGAGCCGAGGAGCGGGTCGCCATCAACTCCCGCATCCAGGGCACGGCGGCCGACCTGATCAAGCTGGCCATGACACGGATACACGAGGAGCTGAAGAAACGGGCCTGCAGGACGCGGATGCTGCTGCAGGTGCATGACGAACTCGTGTTCGATCTCCATAAATCGGAAGAAGACGCCCTGCCCGGCCTGATATCGGAATGCATGCGCACCGCCCTGCCCATGACCGTCCC
Source organism: Candidatus Latescibacterota bacterium (assembly GCA_022821935.1). GTDB lineage: Bacteria > JAAXHH01 > JAAXHH01 > JAAXHH01 > JAAXHH01 > JAAXHH01. Next base: position 687 of record JAJECR010000152.1, on the reverse strand, counting down.
CATCGAAGTGGAGATCGGCATCGGCGCGAACTGGCTGGAGGCGCACTAGAAGACCCGATGCGCCAGGTGACGCCGTGATGGAAGCATGTTGGAAAGCCGGAACAGCCTCGAGCTGCAAGACATCAGTGGAAAGCACAAAGAAAGCACTTACAGAAAGGGTTGAAAAAATGAGTTCAGGCAACGGCTGGATCCGGGTAGGCACAACGTCCGACGTCCCGCCCGGTGAATCCCGTGCCGTCAGAATCGACGAAGGCCGGAGTATCGCGCTCTTCAACGTCGACGGTCGGATCCACGCCACCGACAACCAGTGTCCCCACATGGGATTTCCGCTGACGCGGGGGGTGGTGAAGGACGGGATATTGACCTGCGACTGGCACGGCCGCAGCTTCGATCTGGAGGGCGGCGGCTGCTTTAACTACGAATGCGACGACCTGGAGACCCTTGCGGTCGACATCCGTGGGGACGAACTTTGGGTCCAGGCCGGGGACGCGACCTACAAGCGGCGGGATCAGCACCTGCAACTGCTCTGGGAAGGCCTGCTGAGCGGGGATTCCTGGACCATATCCAAAGCCTCAGCCCTGCTGCTCTCCGGAGGCGTTTCGGAACACGACATCGTCCAGTTGGTCCTGCGGCACCTGGGGCGGCACGTCGCGTCGGAGCAGGACGCGGGCGGCGGCGGCAATATCG
>JAJECR010000356.1 GCA_022821935.1 Candidatus Latescibacterota bacterium | reverse complement strand
TGATCAACAGCGGGCCCTTCGACGGGACCCATAGCACCGTCGGCGTGAGCGCGGTCACGGACTGGCTGGAAGACCGCGGCGTCGGACAGCGTCAGGTCAACTACCGGCTGCGGGACTGGTGCATCAGCCGCCAGCGGTACTGGGGTCCGCCCATTCCAATGATCCACTGCGGCGCCTGTGGCGTGGTGCCCGTTCCGGAGGACGAGTTGCCCGTGATCCTGCCCCACGTGGAGGACTTCAGGCCGGACGGCACCGGCCGGAGTCCGCTGGCCCGCGACCCGTCCTTCCTGAATACGACCTGTCCCGTGTGCGGCGGTCCCGCCACCCGGGAGACCGACGTCAACGACAACTTCCTGGATTCGGCGTGGTATTTCTTCCGGTACCCCAGCTCGGAACGCGAAGACGTGGTATTCGACCCGGAGACCACCGAGCGATGGCTGCCCGTGGACATGTACGTCGGAGGCAACGAGCACGCAGTATTGCACCTCATGTATACCCGCTTCATCACGATGGCGCTGCATGACATCGGCCTCGTATCCTTCTCCGAACCCTTCAAGAAGTTCCGGGCCCATGGCACCATCATCCGTTCCGGCGCGAAGATGAGCAAGTCCAAGGGGAACGTGGTCAATCCCGACGAATACCTGGACAAGTTCGGAGCCGATGCCTTTCGCACCTACCTCATGTTCCTGGGACCCTATCAGGTGGGCGGTGATTTCCAGGACGCCGGCATCAACGGCGTACGGCGGTTCTACGACCGGATGTGGCGCTACGTCACCGGGACCGATTTCAGCGATGCGCCGGTGGAAGATCCTGAACTGCTCGCATTGCTGCACGAGAAGACACGGGACGTCACCGGGGACATGGAGACGTTCCAGTACAACACGGCTATCGCGCGCCTGATGGAGTTGCTCAACGGCCTGCATAACGCGTCTACGCATCATCGCGACGCAGTCGACTGGTTGCTTCGACTGGCCGCGCCTTTCGCGCCTTTCATCACCCAGGAGCTGTGGACCCGCCTGGGCCGCGAGGGCATGGTATGCGACGCGTCCTGGCCGGAATACGATCCGGCGCTGATCGTATCCGCCACGATCGAGTATGTCATCCAGATCAACGGCCGGGTCCGCGACCGGCTCGAACTGCCGCCCGGGACGCCCCGTGAGGAAATCGAGCAGGCCGCCTTCGCCAGCGAACGGGTAAGGCAGTGGACCGATGGCAAGGAATCGGTCCGCAACATCTTCGTGCCGGACAAGCTGCTCAACATCGTGGTCAAAGGGTAGGTCCGGCTCCGGCGCCATCCACCACCGCTTCGCCCATGTCCTCACCGCGCGTCTCCGTCCTGATGCCGGTATACAACGCATCCGGCACCCTTCCAGAAGCGCTGCAAAGCATCGCCGGGCAGACGCTGGGCGATTTCGAGGTTATCGCGGTCGACGACGGTTCCGACGACGATACCAGGATGATACTTGAGGCCTGGCGGCGCGGGGACAGGAGAATCAGGCCCGTCTACGCGGACCGTGCCGGACTGGTCGAGACCCTGAATCACGGGTTGTCGCTGTGCACGGGGGAGTGGATCGCCCGCATGGACGCCGATGACCGCATGCATCCCGACCGTCTTGCCCGGCAGGCCGCGTTGCTGGAAGCCCGGTCCGAAATCAGCGTGGCCGGATCGCTCGTGGAGATCTTCGCAGACGGGGCCGTTGGCGAGGGCATGAAGGTGTACGAAGCCTGGCTGAACAGTCTCATCGAGCCCGAAGATATCGCCCGGGAGATCTTCATCGAAAGCCCCATCGCCCATCCGTCGGCCATGATGCGGCGGGACGTACTGGTCGACCTCGGTGGATACCGTGATGCCGGATGGCCGGAGGATTACGACCTGTGGCTTCGTTGCCACGCCGCCGGGCTGCGATTCGCCAAGGTACCGGAGGTCCTGTTGTACTGGCGGGAGCACCCGGATCGGTTGACTCATACGAACTCCCGGTATTCGGTGGAGAACTTCCTTCGCGTCAAAGCCCGGTTTCTCGTCGACGGTCCCCTCAGCGACCGGGACGGCCTGATCGTATGGGGCGCGGGTCAGACTGGTCGAAGGTTGTCGAAGCACCTCGTTCGCATGGGCCGTCCGGTCGATGCCTTCGTCGATATATCACCCCGGAAGATCGGCGGAATCCTGCGTGGAGCGCCGGTGATCGGTCCCGGCGAGCTGTCCGGTGCCTGGTCGCGGTACACCCATCCGATGCTCATTGCCGCGGTTTCCTCCCGCGGCGCGCGGAAGCTGATCCGGCGGGCCCTTTCGGATATGGGGCTGGTGGAAGTGGACGACTACCTGTGCGCGGCATGAAGTGAGCGTGCGCGGCGTGGAGTGAGCGGACTGAATGGACGACTATCTGTGCGCGGCGTGAAGTGAGCGGACTGAATGGAGTGAATTGAAGACCGTGCGGAAAGAGCTGAGTGGGCAGACCGGGCAGCCGGAACGGTTCGCGACGCTCGCACGATTCTGAATACCGACCGTCTCGAAATTGTATATCTATACACAATACCTTTGTCATTCCCTGCGTTACACATTACATTAGCTGGTCAACGGATACGGTTTTAAGAACGTACAGGTGACGCGGCCACGCGGTCCCATGGCGTAACGCATCTTGACAGACCGTTTCCAGTGGCCCGTACACTAATCCCTCAAGGAGTTCATCATGGTAGACAGGGCTGACAGAACACAGGAATCTCCTTCCGGTTTTTCCAGGAGAGGCTTTTTGAAAGGAATCATGGTCGGTGCGGGCGCCTTATCGGTGGGCGGCTACGAGGCCGTGGCGCAGATGGTCTCCGGGCCTAATGCCAGACCCGTGCGCGGATGGGGCGTACCGCCCGGACTCGTACGCCTGAGTGGCAACGAAATGCCGATCGGTCCGTCGCCACGGGCGGTGGAGGCGGTGCTTGAGAACGTGTATTCGTTCAACCGGTACAACCGGAACAGGGACATCTACGCCAAGATCGCCGAACGGCACGGACTGCCCGTGGTGGAGTGGGCGCCCAACAGCTTCACGCCGCCCGGCGCCTGGGTCACCCTGGGCTGCGGATCGTCGGAAGTGCTGTTCGCCCTGGCTTCCGCCTATCTCAGGGACGGAGCCGAAATGATCGAGGCGACGCCAGGTTACGCCGGCGTGTTCCGTACGGCCGAAGCGTACGGCGCTACGGCGAAATGGGTACCGTTGACCAGCGATTTTCAGCAGGACCTCGACGCGATGAAGGCGGCCGTTACCGAAAATACGCGGGTCGTCGTAGTCACGAACCCCGGCAACCCGACGGGCGTGCTCGTCCCGCCGGACGCACTGAAGAAGTTCGTCCAGGAAGTCCCGTCCGACGTGATCGTCTTCGTGGACGAGGCCTACATTGAATTCTCGAAAAATCCCGATGACCGTATCGGCGCGGCGCCGCTGATCCTGGATCACGCGAATGTCATCGTCGCCCGTACCTTCTCGAAGATCATGGGCATGGCGGGACTCGGCGTCGGTTACGGCCTGGCCCGGCCGGAGGTAATCGAGAAGCTGAACCAGAACAAAGGCGGCAGGCCGAGTATGCTTTCGACCAACGCCGCGGTGGCCGGAATCGATGACCATGATTACCAGGACCGCGCCCGAAAGGTGACCTGGGAGGGGCAGGAGTATTTTACCAGCCAGTTCGACGAAATGGGGATCGATTACGTGCCCAGCCAGTCCAGCTTCATGCTGATCAACGTGCGCAAGGACGCGGACGAAGTCGTCCGGAAGCTCCGGGAAGAGTACAACGTGATGGTCGGTAACGGCAAGCGCCGCTGGGAGATGGATACCTGGCTGCGGGTCACGTCAGGCCTGCAGGAAGAAAACGAGGCCTTCATGGCCGCGCTCAAGAAGGTGCTGGTGAGCAGTTGATCTAGTATCTGACTAAAAGGATGGTTTTATGTCCAACATGACCAAGGCGATGAACCTGGCGGCTTCCGGGTTCACGAGGCGGAAGTTTCTCAAAGGGCTTGCGGTCGGCGCCGGGGCGGCTACCCTGGGCAGTTACGAGGCTGTGGCGCAAATGGTGGCGGGACCCCGGGCCCGGCCCGTACGGGGCTGGGGCGTGCCCGAGGGATTCATCCGGCTGAGCAGCAACGAGAACCCGATCGGTCCGTCGCCACGGGCCGTCGAGGCCATCATGCAGTACGTCTACAAGTTCAACCGGTATTACAGGGGTCGCGGACTGTATGGCCAGATCGCGGAACGGCACGGGTTGCCCGTCGTCATCCCTTCCAACAACTCCTCCGAACGGTCGGAGCCGTGGGTCACCCTCGGATGCGGTTCATCCGAAGTGCTCTTCGCCATCGCGTCGGCCTACCTGCGCGACGGCGGCCAGATGATCGAGGCGGCGCCCGGGTACGGCGGCGTGATCCGTACGGCGCGGAAGTTCGGCGCCAGTGCGCGCCTGGTTCGCACCACCCGCGATTTCCACCAGGACCTCGACGCCATGAAGGCGGCCGTCACAGAGGACACCCGTGTCGTCATTATCACGTCTCCGGGTAATCCGACGGGCATCATCGCGCCTTTCGACGATCTCAAGAAGTTCGTCAGCGATGTACCTTCCGATGTCATGGTCTTCGTGGACGAGGCCTATATCGAGTTCGCCAGGAATCCGGCGGACCGCGTCGGCGCCGCTCCCCTTATCCTGGACCACGAGAACGTCATCGTGACACGTACCTTTTCCAAGATCATGGGCATGGCGGGCCTGCGTATCGGCTATGGCCTGGCCCGGCCTCACGTCATCGAAAAGCTCGAAGACAACAAGGGCGGGCGGGTCAGCTCACTCTCGATGGTCGCCGCGGAGGCCTGTATTAAAGACCAGGACTATCAGGACCGGGCCCGGGCGGCCGCATGGGCCGGCCATGACTATTTCGCCGGCCAGTTCGAGGAGATGGGTCTCGAATACGTACCCAGCCAGTCCAGCTTCATGCTGGTCAACGTGCGCAAGGACGCCGACGAGGTTACCCGGAAGTTACTGGAAGAGTACAACGTGATGGTCGGAAACGGCAAGCGCCGCTGGCGGATGAACAACTGGCTGCGGGTCACCTCCGGCCTGCAGGAAGAAAACGAGGCCTTCATCGCCGCGCTGAAGAAAGTGCTAGTGAGCAGTTGACGGCACCATACCGGACCAACCTGTGCGCGGCCCCCGGCCGCGCCGCATTCGGTCCACGACCGTGTCGCATGTCATACCATAGGCGCGCCGCATCCGGTCCACGACCGCGCCGCATGCCGAATGTACCGGCCCCCCTCCGCTCAATGACGGACGCGGGGGCCGTTCAGCATGCGACCCACCAGCGTATATCGTACCCCGAAATGATAGGTTGCCAGCAGGATGACCGTGACCGCGATGCATATCAGCGCGAATTTGATATGCACGCTGATGGGCCAATGCACGACAAGCGTCTGTCCCCCAAGCACGAGCGGCAGATGACACAGGTACATCCAGTATGAAGCGTCGGAAACGTAACGGACCCAGTATCGATTCGTCGACGCGATCCAGCGAAACAGCCCGAGCAATCCGAAACAGGCCAGCCAGGTATAGGCCATGCCGATCGCCGCGGCCGTCATCCCAATCGCCGCGGCCGTCATCCCGATTGCACTGGACGGCGGCAGTCCCATTGATTCGGGGTCCAGCATGAAGTAGCCGGCAGGCAGGACCACCAGGATGGCCGGCGCCAGGCCCGCGGACCACCATCTTCGCACTTCGACGCCCTTCTGATAGAAGAACACGCCGAACAGGTAGAAGACCAGGTAGTACCCGAACACGTGGGGGATCGGGATGAAACTCACCGATCCGTCCGCGCCGATCATGCCCTCCCGCATCAGGAACTGTGGTAGGATGCTTGCCGGCACGAGGATCCACCAGGCCGGATGGCGGAACCGCAGGCCGAGTCTCGCGCAGGCGATGAACGCCGCCGCCATGAGGATCAGGTACCACAGAAACCAGAGGTGAGCGAGGCCGAACAGCCAGGAGAACATCCAGGTCAGAGGATTCGGGGGAAAGAAGAACGCGTTTGTAGCCGGGATGATCGTCGCCGTCCCGACCAGCAGGGGAAGGCCGATGCGTTTCAGGCGGTGACGCGCCAGGCTGTTCAAACCGCGGGACTGCCACAGCATGGCGGTAAAGAAGCCGCTGATCAGGTAGAAGAGCGGCATGCGAAAGCCGTGAATGGCTGCGAACAGGATAGCGTAGGGATTGTGCTCTAAGTCGTGGTAATTCGGCCACTCGTCCCGCACCGGCCAAAGGTCGGCGGGCATGAGGAAGAGACACGCGTGCAACACGATGCCCGACAGCATCGCGAATGACCGCAGTGCGTCCAGGTCGTGATACCTGACCGGCGCGAGCGAGCTGCGGCCATTCATTTCACACTCCCTAGTCATCCGGTATTGATCCTGCGTTCCTCCGTACTTTGTAGGAGGGCGTCGTGCATTTCGGCGGCCTTCTTCTTGACCCTCAGCACCGTTCGGTGCTTGACCAGTTCATACCCGCGGATCTCATCCGGCAGCCGCACCAGTTCAGAAACTTCAGGGTAGTTTTCTTTGCAGAGCATGGCAAGGGCCTGGTCCAGCAGGGATTCATACCAGGCGACCAGCGCCCGTTCCTCCCGCCGGGCCGCGGTATATCCAAAAGGATCGAAGACGGTCCCGCGCAACCCCTTGCATCGGGCCATGAGCCTTAGGATCGGCTTGAACCACGGACCCAGCCGCAATTTGCGATCGAGCCCCCACGCCCGCAGCAGCGGCGGGTGAAGATGGTAGGATACCCTGACCGGGCCATCGAACCTGTCCGCGATGCCGGATTCCGCCGGGTCCGTCAGAAGCCGGGCCACCTCGTACTCGTCCTTGTAGGCCATGAGCTTGTGCAGCATGAACGCCGCGTGCGTGGTCAGGAGATATCCGCGGTCCGGCCCGCCTGTTCGTGCATCCGCCTCGTAAACCCTCACCATCTGATCGACGAACCGTTCGGCGAGTCGCGTGTCCTGGAAAGCAATCAGTTCGGCTACGCGTATGACCCACATCTTTCGGAAAGACTCCTCGGCGACAGGTATCCGGTCGATCAACTCCTTGAAGGCCTGCTCCTGCTTGCGGCCGAGTCGATGGGCGTAACGGCGTAACAATGCATCGGAATCGGGTTCGGGTTCCTCCACGGCCCCGTCCAGCCGGGCCCGGTCGTGAACGGCCATGCGTCCCCACCGGAACGCCTGGATGTTGGTGTCGACGGCCTGACCGTTCAACCGGATGGCGCGTTCGATACTCCCGCTCTCCAGGGGGATATACCCGGCCTGGTAGGCGACGCCCAGGAGAAACACGTTCGCCACGATGTGATTGCCAAAGAGCTTCATCGCGTAATCCTGCGCATCGATGAAGACATTGTCCTCCGGCCGGGTGTGTGCTTCGATCAGCCGCTCCATGGCCGGGACATCGGCGCCGGGCACCTGGGGATCGTACACCATCTGCGCGGTCGGGACGCCGGACCGGCTCACCACGGCCACGGTACGGAGCGGGGCGGCGACCTGAAGGTTCAGGGGGTTCACCGCACCGGCGATATCCGCCGCCAGGTAGAGGTCGCACCGGCCGGCCGGAATATAGCTGGACGGGGGAACCTCTCCTTCGCCCAGGATGATGGGCGATTCCACGGGACCGCCCTTCTGCGCCAGGCCCGTGCGGTTCATCTCGCTCACCTTCTTCCCGTCGAACAGCGCCGCGACGGCCAGCAGGTGAGCCACGGTCACGACGCCGGTCCCGCCGATACCGATGAGGTGAATCGCGTATTCTTCAGCGATAGCGGCCTTGGCGGCGGGTTCTTCCAGGTCTGTTTCGTCGAGTGACGGACATTCCGGTCTAACAGGTTTGCTACCCCCGACCGGTTCGACGGATATGAAGGAAGGGCAGTCTCCCTTCAGACAGGACAGGTCCTGGTTGCAGGCCGACTGGAGAATGGCGGTCTTGGGTCCGAACTCCGTTTCCCTTGGTTCGAGCGCGAGACACATGGACTGCTGCCCGCAGTCGCCGCATCCTTCGCACACCCTTTCGTGAATGAAGACATACTGATCGGGAGATTGACCCTGGCGCTTGCGGCGGCGCCTAGTTTCCGTGGCGCATTCCTGGTCGTAGATCAGCACCTTGACACCGGGCTTTCGCGACAGGCTCTCCTGGGCGGATTCGAGCCGGTCCCGCGGTTCGAGCAGCAGGCTTTGACCCGGTTTCACCGCGGACCGGGCGCGTTTCAGCGATACCCGTTCCGGGAATTTGCTGACGACCGTTACATCCTGCACGCCCATGCCCAGCAGGATCAGCGTGAAGTCGTCCAGCGTGGGTTGCCCGGAGATGTCCTGGCCGCCGGTCATGGCCACCACGTGGTTCCAGAGGACTTTGTAGGTGATGTTGGCGCCGTGGGAAATCGAACTGAACAACGTGATCAGGCCGCTGTGCAGTACCGTGCCGTCGCCGATGTTCTGGAACAGGTGGCGGTTCCCGTTGAAGGGGAACATGCCGTTGTAGATGGCGCCGCCGAGGCCCATGGTGGGTATCCACCGCACGCCCCTGCCGTCCGCCTCGATGTAGGCGTCCAGCGAAGAGCAACCTATTTCGCCGCCCGCGACCTCCCCTTCCGGCGCGCGGGCCGATACGCTGTGGGGACATCCGGGACAGTAGTGGGCGGTTCGGCGGGGGAAGTAGCCGGGGGCTCTTTCCGCGATGGCCTTCAATTCCTCCATGCGGCCGGTCACAGGGGCAGAGGGAAACACTTCCTTCAGTATGGGACCCAGGCTCAGGGTGAGCAGGTCCGGATTCAATTCTCCGTGGGCGGGAATGAGCGGCCTGCCATCCGGACCTCGCTTTCCGTGGACGTGTACGACGCCGGTGCCCAGGAGCGCATGGGCCACCGCTTCCTCCACGAAGGGACCCTTTTCTTCCACGACCACCACAGTCCGCATGCGCCGCGCGAACGCGCGGATCGTCTGCGGATCGACCGGATAGATTACCCCCAGTTTCAGGACCGGCACCTGGTCCTCCAGATTCAGCAATTGAAGTGCCTGGATGATGTCGGCGTAGCTCTTCCCTGTCGCGACGATACCGAGGGGACAGTCCGACTCCGGGTTGCGGACCGTGTCGATCCCGTTGAGCCGGGCGTACTCGCGGGCGATTTCCAGGCGCACCATGGCCAGTTCTTCTTCGAAGGGGACGGACTGGGTGGAAATGACCACCTGGTGAAAGCGTTTTTCGTAGAGCTGTCCGGGCTGGCCAGGCCGATCAGGCCGGCCGTCAGGCTGTCCAGGCCGATCGGACTGTCCAGGCTGACCAGGCCGGCCATCAGACGCAAGGGGCGGCAGTATCACTTCGGGGAACTCGGGATTGACGTCCACCGTCTCCGCGCCGTCGCAGATGGGCGTGACGAGTTTCAGTCCGCAGAGGACGCCTGCGTACCTGCTGAGCGCAAGCGCGTGGTGGGCGTATGTGATGACTTCCGAGACCGTCGAAGGGTAGAAAACGGGAATGCGGGCGTCGCGCAGGGCCTGCTCGCTGCTGGCGGGGTAGCCCGAGCTCTTCGCCATGTGGTCGTCCCCGGAGAAAAGGACGACGCCGCTGTCCTTGCCCGTCCCCGCGATGTTGGCCAGGCTGAACTCGTCCAGGGCCCACTTCACGCCATGCGCCTTGCCGTACCAGAACCCGTCCACGTTCCCCTCGTACTGGCTGCCGTGTACCGCCGCCGCCGCGGTCTTCTCGTTGACCGCGGCCTGGTGCACGAACGGCGCCGCCTCGTTGAGCAGAGCGGCCTGTTGACGGAGCTCGAGGTCGAGGCCGCCGAGGGGCGAGCCTTCGTAGCCCGCTATGAAACTGCGCCTTACAGGGCCGCCGGAAAGGGCATCACGACGCTGTTTGTCCAGCAGGAAGCGGACGATGGCGTGTATGCCGGTGAGAAAGACCGGACCGCGGTTTTTAAGGTATCGGTCCCGCAGCGAGGGCGCTTGCAAGGAGTCGGTGGTCAAGGCCGGGCCTGCCTGGTCGCGAGGCATTTAAAAACAGGTGTCTTGCACTTCCGGATCATGGCGTTAGTATACGCGGCGAGCAGTTTCGTGTCAACCGGAGCGGTCGGTTGCCGCGCCTGCGAAACGCGGTGAAACGGATTGCCTTGCGGCGGTCCTTTCTATAAGTTCCAGAGAACGATCCGAAGGCGAATGCAACCCCCGGAAGGACATGCGGCAAACATGTCAGATGCCCCTGTCGGGATACCATTTATCCCGGCCCTGTATGCTTCGAGTCGTGAAGACGCGCCGATCGACATGCTGGTGCTCCACTTCACGGACGGTCCTTCGCTGGAGGACTGCGCCGCGATCTTTCAGGACCCGGAGCGGCGCGTGAGCTGCCATTACATCGTGGGGCTCGACGGCGCCGTGCTGCAGATGGTTCGCGACGAAGATTGCGCCTGGCACTGCGGGATCAGCGCGTGGCGGGGGCGGGAAGGCTGCAACCGCTGGTCGCTGGGTATCGAGATCGTGAACTGGGGACGGCTGCGGAAGAAAAACGGGCGTTTCTACTGCTGGCCGGAGGATTACGGGACGCCCTACAGCGGACTAACACCCGTTCTGGCCGGGGGAGACTGGTGGGCGCCTTATCCATCCGGACAGGTCGAACAGGTTGAATCGCTGTCGAAGCTGCTCGTCGAGCGCCACCGGATCCCCCTGGACAACATCGTGCGCCACAGCGATATCGCGCCGGATCGCAAAATCGATCCCGGCCCCGCGTTCCCCTGGGCGGAATTCAAGACGAGTATGACCGAGGCGATCGCCGGCAGGTGGTAGCTGCTATTACAGACCAGGTTCATATGACAGACAGGCTGATTCATCCACGCATGGGCATCCGGCCGGCGCATTGAACCCGGCCGTGAACGGCACGGGCGTGATCCTGCACACCGGGCTGGGACGGGCTGTGCTGTCGGAAGCGGCCAGGCGGGCTGTGGCCGATGTGGTCGAGGGATACTGCACGCTGGAGATCGATGCCGGGACGGGCAAGAGAGGTTCGCGCCACGACCTGGTTTCCGGTCTGCTGTGCGCGTTGACCGGGGCGGAGTCCGCCATCGTGGTGAACAACAACGCCGCCGCGGTGATGCTGATTCTGCACGCCCTCGCGCTGGACGGCGAAGTCATCATTTCCCGCGGCCAACTGGTGGAAATCGGAGGGTCTTTCCGCATGCCGGACGTCATGGCCGCGGGCGGGGCTCACCTCGTAGGCGTGGGTGCGGCCAATCACACCGAACTGGAAGACTACCGTGCGGCCATCTCGGATCGGACCGCCCTCATCATGGCCGTCCACCGGAGCAACTTCGACCTCGCCGGACTGGATGTCTCCGTGCCGCTCGACGAACTGGCCAAGCTCGGACGGGAAAGGGATCTGCCCGTCGTCTACGACCAGGGAAGCGGCGCCTTGATCGACCTGGAAGCCTATGGCCTGCATGGCCTGGACTGCGGATACACGGTGCCGGAGGCACTGGACCGGGGGATCGACGTGGTCTGTTTCAGCGGCGACAAACTGCTGGGCGGGCCCCAGGCCGGAATCATCGCCGGCCGGCGGGACCTCCTCGACAGGATGAAGAAGGATCCGCTGATGCGGGCCTTTCGCGCGGACAAGATGGTCTATGCGGCCCTGCAGGCTACGCTGGAATTGTTCACCGATCCTCAAAAACTCGCGGATCGTCACGCGGTTACGGGCATGATCGCCGCTTCGACCGAAGAACTCGAATTAAAAGCGCGTCGACTCGCAGAACGCCTGGCGGGCTGTTTTGACTACCAGGCCAGCGTGACCGTGGAAGAGTCCTTTGCTGAAATCGGCGGCGGCGCCCTGCCGGTCCAGCAAATCCCGTCCCGCGTCGTGGCGCTGCAGCCTGCCGCATGGACGAATCGACAGCTTGCGGCCGCGTTCAGGAGGCAGTCACCGCCCGTATTCGGCCGGTTGTCGGGAGACCGTTTTCTGCTCGACTTGCGAACCCTGGGGGAGCGCGATTTTCCAGCGATCGAGGCTGGAGCAACCGGGGTCGTGCGTATGATGGACCACGGAGACGTACAGAGCGCGGACAGCTAGAATTACACACTGCGGACAGCTGGACGACAGAGTGCGGACAGCTTAATGGACGGTGACGCGACACGGAAAGAGGAATGAGGAACCTGTGAATGACCGGTTGAAAGGCAAAGTTGCGGTCGTCACCGGCGGCGGCACCGGCATCGGTCTTGGTATCGCGCGCTGCTGCCTCGAGGCGGGGGCCGCCGTGATGATCGCCCAGCGCCGGATCGAGATCGCCGAACGCGAGGCCGCGCGGCTTCGGGACCAGGGCTTTGCCGTTCAGGCCCATCGATGCGACGTGCGCCACCGGGAGGACATTGCCTCCCTGCTGGACCGGGCGGAATCCCTGCTAGGACCCGTGGACGTGATGATCAACAATGCCGCATTGAC
>JAJECR010000142.1 GCA_022821935.1 Candidatus Latescibacterota bacterium | reverse complement strand
TCAGAAGCGCCATCCGCTACTGGGAGCGCGCCCTCGAAATGGAAGACGTGACCCCCGAAGAATCCGAAGAGATACTGCAGAAACTTCAAGATGCGAGGTAAAAGGACCGGCCTGTTGCGGTCCGGCCTGTCTCGGTACGGTCGTCGCTGGCGGGCCTGGATACTCGCCTGCGCCGGTCTCCTGCTGTTCTCCTGCCGGCCTCCGCATACCGAACCGGGGCATCTGCCCATTGATTTACTGTTGCAGGAAATGGATGAGGCCGCGGCGCGCCTGCGGGATCTAAGAGGCAGCGCACGCATCGAAACTTCTTTCGAAGGCCGGCGGGGCCGGGCGTCGCTCCGGATCCGGTATCTCAGTCCCGCACAATTCCGCATCGACGTACACGGCCCACTGTTCCAGGTTCCCGCGGTCCTCCTCGTCCATGACCGCCTGGTAAGGCTCTACCTGCCCCGTGAAAACACCGTCTTCGAAGGAATGCCCGGGACCCGGGACACCCCCATACCGGGTCTGGATCTGACCCTGGAGGATGTCCGCTCAGCCATAACCGGGGCCGTCGAACCCGGCAGATACGCCGGGATGCGGATCGTCGACTTCCGCTACGACGGTGAAACGGCAACCGTTACGCTGCAGGATGGCGGTGACAACCTGTCGCTGCAGATCGACACGGAAAAAAAGACGGTCATTCGGGAGGCCCGGGAATCCCCCGCGAGGCGGGTATCCGTGGTACGGACGTTCGGGCGTTTTCGGAAAGTCAACGGGATCTGGCGGCCGGGAACGATACGTATGACACGGAACGGCGAGATGTCCGGCACCATGGAACTGACGTACAGAACGCAGTCGGTCAACCGGGGCCTGAGGCCGGCGGACATCGAAGTGCGCCTGCCCGCGACGGTCATCCGCCGTTCCCTGGAGGAAGCGGCGCCGGTCTTCGAGACCATGGACGAAGCTTCGGCTTCCGATACGCCGCGGGAGGGTTTTCCCCCCGAACAGCTGGTGGTTTACGGCGGCGGCTCTCGGGTCGGAGACCCTTCCCGGAGCCTCGCCAGACGAGGGCCGTATCTCCGACAAATCCCTTGACATCAGGCTGGCACGGCGTCTATATTGCTTGCTCGATTCGTAGTCGATGGTGGGCATAGCTCAGTTGGTTAGAGCGCTAGACTGTGGCTCTGGAGGTCGCGGGTTCGAATCCCGTTGCCCACCCTGTAGGCGGGGATGCTTTCCTCTTGGCCGGACGGGACGATGACGCGCGCCACGTATGAAGACGTGCGCAACCTTAAGATGACGCGCGGCGTACGCTAATCAGTCCGGCAACGGGAACGTGCCGACGTAGCGGGTAAGGAGACCAGCCGAAGACCATGGTAAACGCTACAGACCTGCGCACCGGAATGACCATCAGGATCGATGGGTCCATATACCTCATAACGGGTTGCGAGCATATTAAACCCGGCAAGGGAACGGCCTTCTCCCGTACCCGTCTGAAGCATATCCACACCGGGTCCGTGATCGACAAGACGTACAAAGCCTCGGACAAACTGGAAGATGTGCGGGTGGAACGCCGCAAGGCCCAGTTCCAGTACACCGACGGCGACATGTACTACATGATGGATCTGGAGACTTACGAACAGGTACCCGTCGGCGCGGCGATCATCGGGGACAACAAGGATTACATCAAGGACAGCATGACGCTCGAACTGCTCACCGCGGACCAGGGCGTCGTGGGTATCGAGATGCCGAATTTTATCGAGCTGGAAGTGACGCAGACCGATCCGGGTATCCGCGGCGATACCGCGACCGGCGGCACCAAGCCGGCCACGCTCGAGAGCGGCGCCGTGGTGCAGGTCCCGCTGTTTATCAACCCGGGCGACGTGCTGCGAATTGATACGCGGTCCCGCGAATACGTGGAGCGGGTATAACCGCCCTCCCGAGGAGCCTGTCATGGGTATCGATGAGGTGCTCAAGCTGATCGAAACGCTGCGGGATACGGACATCCAGGAAGTCGAGGTGGCCGAGGGCGACCGGAAGATCCGGATCGTCCGCATGACGCCCGGCGCCACTGCGGCCGCGGTTCCACCACCCGTTGCAGACCCTCCCGCCGCAGCCGCCGTACCGGCGGCGGAAAACGTGTCGTCGGACAACGGTCCGGCAACCTCTGCCGACAGTACGTATGTCGAGGTGACCTCGCCCATGGTGGGTACCTTCTACCGGTCACCCGAGCCCGACGCCGAGCCCTTCGTTCAGGAGCAGGACCGGATCAGCGCTGGCCAGCAGCTGTGTATCATCGAAGCCATGAAGCTGATGAACCCCATCCAGTCCGAATTGAACGGGCGCGTAATGGCCATCCTGGTGGAAGACGCCCAGCCCGTCGAGTACGGCCAACCGTTGTTTCTGATCGAACCGGCATAGGCATCGATGTTTCAGAAGATCCTCATCGCCAACCGCGGCGAGATCGCCCTGCGTGTCATCCGCTCGTGCAAAGAGTTGAACATCGCGACGGTGGCCGTCCATTCCGAATCGGACCAGGACGCCCTTCACGTCCGCTTCGCCGACGAGGCGGTCTGTATCGGCAGCAACTCGCCGAACGACAGCTACCTGAACATACCCCGTATCATCAGCGCGGCGGAAATCATGAACGCCGACGCCGTGCATCCCGGATACGGATTCCTTTCCGAAAATCCTCACTTCGCCGAAGTCTGCGAATCCTGCGACATCGCCTTCATCGGACCGCCGTCCAGGGCCATCCGCCTCATGGGCGACAAGGCCGAAGCGAGAAAGACCGTGTCGGCGTCTGACGTACCCACCATCCCCGGCACGGAAGACACCGTCGCCGACGAGGACGCCGCGGTGGAGGCTTCTCAGGAGATCGGGTTTCCCCTGGTGATCAAAGCCTCCGCCGGCGGAGGCGGACGGGGTATCCGCATCGTCCGTGACGCGGACGAGTTGGGCGAGGCCTTTCGCCTGGCTTCCCGGGAGGCCCAGAACGCCTTCAACAACCCCGCGCTGTACCTGGAGAGGTATATCGAAAAGGCCCGGCACATCGAGGTGCAGATCATGGGCGACCGGCACGGCCAGGTCGTCCACCTCGGCGAGCGGGACTGTTCGGTACAGCGGCGCCGGCAGAAGCTCATCGAAGAGTCGCCGTCCCCCTTTGTCGACGACGACCTCCGTTCCGGGCTGGGAGAGGCCGCCCTGCGCGCGGCGCGGGCCATCGATTACGAAAACGCGGGAACCGTCGAGTTCCTCGTGACAGAGGACCGCCAGTTCTACTTCATGGAAATGAACACGCGCATCCAGGTGGAACACCCC
>JAJECR010000279.1 GCA_022821935.1 Candidatus Latescibacterota bacterium | reverse complement strand
CATCGACTGGTTCGGGGGAGGCGGGTTCTGGGGCGTGGTGATCCTCGAGGCGCTGCACCTCTACCCCATCATGTACCTCAACATCGCCGCCGGGCTGGCCAACGTGGACCCCAGCCTGGAGGAGTCTGCCCGCAACGTAGGCGCGGGCGGCTTCCGCCTGTTCCGCACCATCACGTTCCCCCTCATGCTGCCCGGATACTTCGCCGGCGCGATCATCGTATTCATCTGGGCTTTCACGGATCTGGGCACGCCCCTGATCTTCGAATTCCGCGAGGTGGTGGCGGTCCAGATCTTCAACATGTCCACCGACGTCCACTCGAATCCCCTCGGATACGCCCTGGTCGTCTTCGTCGTCCTAGTCACGCTGGCGCTCTTCTACCTGTCCAAGAAGTTCTTCGGCGGCCGCCACTACGAGATGGTCGCCCGCGGACACGTGATGTCCGCCTCGCGGCGTGCGACGTCGCTTGAGACCGTGCTGATCTGGGGCCTGCTTCTGTCCATCACGGGCATCGCGCTGATCCCCCACCTGAGCGTGGTCCTGACCTCCGTCACTGAACGCTGGTTCATGACCGTGCTGCCCTCCGACTACACCACCGCCTACTATGGACAGATCTTCGAGCACGACCTGACCCTGCTCTCCATCCAGAACAGCCTGTGGCTGAGCGTGATGAGCACCGTGATCGATATCGTCCTCGGCGTCGCCATAGCCTACCTGCTGACCCGGCGCCGCTTTCCGTTCAGGGATACGCTGGACGCCGTGGCCATGCTGCCCCTGGCGCTGCCGGGCCTGGTACTCGCCTTCGGCTACATCTCCGGCTTCTCGGGCACCGTGCTGGACGTCCGCGTCTCCCCGGTCCCCCTCCTGATCATCGCCTACGCCGTGCGGCGCCTGCCTTACATGGTCCGGGCGGCCTATGCCGGTTTCCAGCAGATGAGCATCACCCTGGAAGAAGCTTCCATGAACATGGGCGCCGGTCCCCTGAGGACGCTCTGGAAGATTACCATGCCGCTTGTGCTGGCCAACGTGGCCGCCGGCGCCATCCTTTCCTTCTCCTTCGCCATGCTGGAAGTGAGCGACAGCCTGATCCTGGCGATCAGGGAGCAGTACTATCCCATTACCAAGGCCATTTACAGCCTCATGGGCCGTATCACCGACGGTCCCTACATGGCCAGTGCCATGGGCATGCTGGGCATGATTTTGTTGACATGCAGTTTGCTTTTTACTGGTAAAGTACTGGGGAAGAGAATGGGTCAACTGTTCAAGGTATAGAACCAACGAACCAGAAAACGCGTATTATATGGTTAGCGCAGAGGTTAGAGCAGAAGTGGCCGGAATCGATTTCTGGCTGGCCGGATGTTCACGCAGTCACGAGATCGCCGCCGGCTACGCCGGGTTAACCCCTCCCGACGGCGGCGTGTATCATGTCCACCTTCAATCTGAATCCCAAACCCAGGCGTCAGTCCGCGATGGCCCGCATCCGCCAGAACATAAAGCGTACCATGGTATCGGGCCTTATTGCGCTGGTACCCCTGACGGCCACCGTGGCCGTGCTGAGCTGGCTGCTGACCTGGCTCGACTCCTTTGCGGCGCCGGTCATTCCCGGCCTGCTGGGCCTGGACACGCGCATACCCGGACTCGGGATCCTGCTCATGCTGGTCGTGATCTACCTGGCCGGCTTCGTGGCGTCCAACGTGCTGGGGAGGAGGGCGATCGCCTGGTTCGAGGACCAGGTGATGCGGCTGCCGGTTGCGCGGAGGGTATACCACACGGTCAAGAAGCTGCTGGACGCCTTCAACCCAGAGGGGGAAACGGGGGTTTGGAAGACGGTGCTGGTGGAGTATCCGCGGCGCGGCGCTTGGATGGTCGCTTTCATTGTCGGCGAGATCCCGAGTGAAGACAACGGGGAAGACCTGGTCAGCGTATTCGTGCCCAACACCCCCAATCCCGCGGCGGGACGTGTTGTGATCGTGCCGCGGCGGGACGTGATCCCCGTGGACCTGCCTGTCGAGGAAGCCCTGGAATTCGTGGTTTCGGGCGGGACGGCGTTCAGCAATGTACTTACCCTGCCATCGCTGCGCCCCGGTGAGCAGACGGCACCCGCATCCGGGGATGAACGGGCAGTACCTCCTACCGGGGGCGGACGGACGGCATCCGCTTCCCGGGATAAATAACCCATTTAATGGCTGCCTGGGTCGGAAATCGTTTTATTGGCAAAAGTTCCATATGCGCTTATCTTTATATGAATGAGCATACGAGCGAGCTTCCGTCGGCACTGCTCGTGCGTGGCATAACCACCGATCAAGGGATCCCCTTCGATGTTTGAACTGGTCAACCTGATCAACCTGCTGGATATATTCATCATAGCGGCCTTGATCTACAGCCTGTACATGTGGCTGAAGGGCACGCGGGCCTATCATATCCTGATCGGCCTGGGCGGCCTGGGTATCTTTTACGGCATCGCGAATTGGAGCGGGCTGCTGCTGACCAGCCAGATTCTGCAGTACCTCCTCGGTGTTATCCTCCTCCTGATCATTGTCGTCTTCCAGCCGGAAATCAGGCAGTTGCTGGAGCGGGTCAGTCCCCTGGTCATTTTCAGGCTTCAGGCCAGTCCCATCTCCCGGCGCATTCTGAAAGAGATCACCGAGGCCTGTTTCGAACTGTCGGAGAAACGCATCGGAGGCCTGCTGGTCTTCCCCCGGGCGACCGGGATCTCCGGAGTCGTACAGCATGGAGTCAAGCTCGACAGCCTCGTGAGCCAGGAACTGATTGTCAGCATCTTTCA
Source organism: Candidatus Latescibacterota bacterium (assembly GCA_022821935.1). Taxonomy (GTDB): domain Bacteria; phylum JAAXHH01; class JAAXHH01; order JAAXHH01; family JAAXHH01; genus JAAXHH01. The sequence continues at coordinate 2,606 of JAJECR010000279.1, read as the reverse complement.
TCCATCTTCGCCGATTCATGACGGCGCGATTATCGTGGAGAAGGACCGCGTGGTCGAAGCCGCCACCTATCTGCCCCTTTCGACCAGGGATCATCTTCCCCCCCGGTACGGCACGCGGCACCGGGCGGCCCTGGGCGTGTCGGAACTCGGCGATACGTTCTGCGTGGTGGTGTCGGAAGAAAGCGGCGAGGTTTCCGTAGCTTCCGGCGGTGACATTTCGGCCGTGGCCGACCGGGAAAAACTGTGGCAGATGCTGGAGAAATCGTTGCTGCCGATCGAGATTCCCCGGTCCAGGCCGTCGCTGAGGGAGGCAATTGAGAAAATCATTGCGTTCCGGCCGGGATACCGGATCAACCGCAGGAACCTTACCGCCAAGCTGGCATCCATCGGGTTATCCTGTCTGCTCTGGTTCACCCTGATCGGACAGCAACGCTCCGAAATAGCTATAACCGCCGCCCTGGAGTTTCAGAACATCCCGTCGAACATCGAGTTGATCAGTAATTCGGCCAGCCAGGTGAGCGTATGGGTGCGGGGGCCCGAGGGGAGTATATCCACGCTTACGGCGGACCAGGTACGGGTTATGGTCGATCTGGACGACATCGAACCCGGGACCCATACCATGCCGCTCACGGAATCGAACGTTGAATTGCCTTTCGGTATCATAGCCACCTCGATCGATCCGACAAGCCTCACCATCATGTCCGATCGAATCGTGAACCGACGCATCATGATCGACCACGAATTGGCGGGTAAACTCCCGGAGGGCCTGGAGATCGCGCGTGTCACCGTTGAACCGCCCTCGGTGCCCATAACGGGCCGGGAAATGGAAATCGACCAGATCGAGCGGGTGGTAACTTCGCCCACGATCGAGCTTTCCGAACTTACCGCCAGCCGGACCTTCGATTGCCGGCTGAAAATCCTGCCGGAGAACCTGTCCTATACCTCGTTCAGCATCGAGGACCGCGAGGTCAGGGTCCATATCGATCTGCAACCCGTCGGATCCGGCCAGTCGGCCGAGGAGGCGGACAGCCGGACGCAGCTCGTATCTTCCCTGGCGCAAAGCCCGGATAACCGGCTTGATTCACCTTGACTTAGAGATAACCCCCATCCTATAATCCCGAACTATGAGCAATACCGTTTCGATCCGGTCAAGGACGGCGTGGATATTTTGCGCCTTGCTGCTTTCAGCCGCTTCAGCATTCACGAACACCGGACCTGTCTTCGGAATAACTCCCCAGGGCGTGCCGAACGGGACTGAAGTCCCGGGCGAAGCGGTACATACACCCGCGCCGGCTGTCCGGGTGGCCTCCGCCGAAAGGGTCGAGACGCCACCCGCCAGATCAGCCGCGCGCAGCGCGGGAATCCGGGTACGTGCCCGCGCCGCGCTCGTGATCGATATCCAGAAGGGTGAGGTGATCTACCAGAAGAACGCCACCTCGCCGTTCCCGATCGCGAGTATCACGAAACTGATGACCGCGGTGACCTACATGCGGATGAATCCGGATCTTGAAAAGCAGGTGAGTATTACCCGGCAGGACGTATACCGGGCGAACTGGACTAAACTCAGGTACAGGGAACAGGTCTCGGCGATGGACCTGTTGTACGCCACCCTGATCGCTTCGGACAACGCGGCGGCGCGCGCACTGGCACGCGCGTCGGGCCTGACCTCGAAAGCATTCGTGAGGCGCATGAATGAAACCGCGGCCTCCCTTGGCCTGTCGAACTCGCGTTTTACCGAACCCACCGGGCTGGACGCGGGCAATGTATCCACGGCGGTGGATTGCGTAGCCCTGCTCTGGACCGCCCTGCAGGATGAATTACTGGCGGAAATCCTGCTGGTCAGGGAGTACAGGTTCGGAACGAACAGGCGCACGCATACCATCCGGACCACCAACCGACTGGTGCGCGATACGGTATCTGAAAGACAGTGGGTGGGTGTAGGGAGCAAGACCGGCTATATCCGCCGGGCCGGATACTGTCTCGTCATGCGCGCGCTCGGTGATTCGGGCGACGACATCTATGCCGTGATTCTTGGCGGACCGACCAGCCGGACCCGGTTCACGGACATGGGGCGCCTGCTGGACTGGAGCATGAGGGACGGCGGCCGGCCCGGCGGCGTCGACGGGTAGCCGGTATCGCAACGAAATCGGATGAGCGGCGTCCGGAGGGACGCGGTTTCAATAGCACGCAAGGAGAACGTATGCTGGCGACGATTGGTTTCAGTGTGATTGGTACGATCATCCTGGGTCTTGTCGCGATCGGCCTGGTCTACCTCATGGCCCTCGCGGGGGGCGGCCAGCGCGTACGCGCAGGCGGCAGAGCGCGCCCCGGCCGGCCCGGCCGGCCCCGGCCGGCCGCAGGAACCGGCGGCCGCAGATGATCGGGGGTTTCCCCAGGGTGACCGCCTTTCGAAGATGCGTGACCGGCCTCCTGCTCTGCGGTCTCGCCTCCGTGTGGACACATTCCGAAGGGGGAGCGGCCGAAGGCGAAAACGGCAGGCTGACCATTGCACGGATGAAGTACGACGGCGGGGGCGACTGGTACAACGACCCCGAGGCGATTCCCAACCTGGCCCGGGAACTGCAACTGCGCGCCGGCATCGAGAC
>JAJECR010000153.1 GCA_022821935.1 Candidatus Latescibacterota bacterium | reverse complement strand
CGATCCGAGGTAATTGGCCGATCCAAGGAAAGCCTGTTCGCAGTCGCCGGAGTGCAGTGCGTTGATCGCCGTGTGCAACGCCGTCAGGCTGGCGGAACAAGCCGTGCAACAGGCGAGCGACGGCCCCATCAGGTTGAAGTGGTAGGAGATCCGGTTGGCCAGCATGGCCACGCTGATACTGGCGATAGAAAATTCAGTCGCCCCCAGTGGCCTGCGCCAGTTGGACGTCGCTGGTACCTGCGCGCCGATGAACACGCCCGTTCGGCTGTTGCGCAACGATTGCAGATCCCAGCCGACCCGTTCGCAGGTCTCCCAGGTGCAGGTCAACAGCATCCGCACATGCGGGTCGGCTGACAGCATTTCGTGATGCGACATCCCGAAGAGACTGCGATCGAAGCTTTTTTCCCCCTCCTCCCGGATCAGCCCTTCGTACGCGCTGGCGAACCGTCCCGGTCCGGAGAATTCCCCGATCGGCCGATAGCCTCTGCCGTAGCGGTCGGTTACGGGCTCCTGCACGATCTCGCGTTCGCTGAGCAGGCGCCAGAAATCATCGTCGGTACGGATTCCGCCCGGCATGCGATAGGCGTATCCGACGATGGCGACAGCATCTGCGGATCTGGAGGTTTTCATACTGTGGACATCTCCTCGACGACAAGTATGCAAAAGCCTTTTAAAAATCCCTGAACTAAATCCTGCCCGCCTACACGCCGCTCATACGTCGCCGGGAGTCGACGAGGTGTGAGCGAATGCACCGGACAAAATCGGGATTTCGAAAAGGCTTATCAGGGTGAGGAAACCGCCTGGATTAGCATCTCAGGATATCTCCCCAAACGCAGGCTCAGCCCATGGCCGTGCAGGAACCGCACAACGCACGCGGGTCTATTCAGAGCCGGATAGTAGAACGCACATTCCGATCCTACTTTTTATCGACATATTCACTAAGCGTCTCATCGGCAAGGTTGAACATCATTCCCAGAATCTGCTTTCGCCGCAATCGCAGTTCCTCAACCTTATTCCAAAGCGCGTCCTTAATCTTTTCGACTGCCTCGCTGCGCTGTTCGGCGGAGAGAGTGGTGTCAGTCCTGAATTCATACTTTTCGACGGTGAAATCGGCAATGTCGAGTATGTTATCCCCTACGACATTGAAATCTACCGAGCTTCTAACCTGTGCCATTTTTTCTTCGTTGCTGGGCTCGCTCATCTTCGCTGCTCCTCATGTGAAATGGCTGTTGAATAGTGGTAAACTCAGTTGTTCGCAAAACCATCAATTGCTGCATCCCGCGACTCGTAAATTGAAATGATCTTATCAAAGCCACTGATGGTGAACACTTCTAGCACCGGATCAGACGGCGTACAGAGTCCGAATTGCTTGCCCGGACCGTTGAATTGCCTTGCCATCGCCAGACACACCCGCAGGCCCGCGCTGCTTATGTAGGCAACGCGCTCGAAGTCCAGGAGCAAGGCGCTGTCGTCAGGTTGTATTCCGGCATCCAGGGCACGTTGAAACTCTTCGGCGTTGCTGCCGTCGATGCGACCCAGGACGATCGCGACCAGGATGTCCTGTATACGCTCCCATTTGATATCGAATCCCATTGAATCTGCCTCCTTTGGAACCTGAAAAGCGGAAGGTCGAGTACTTTCTTTCGACCCATCACCTGGACGGTTACTTAATTCACGGGTTTTTCTATAGACTGGGGTCGCATTGTTGATCTGTCCAGTAAATAAACTGTTTTTAAACCGTAATTCATGAGCTAATTGTGATTTTATCGTGATACCCGTTCAAGGAGGCAACGGCGCAGGTGGAAACGGCGGGGAGGCATCGGCGCAGGAGGTAACGGGGCGGTTGCTCAGGTATTCTATCTGGTGATGCGGGCGGATACGGGCGGATGCGGGTGGTGCGGGTGGGCGAGGAGATTCGATACCTGTGCGCGTGCGGCACTACCGCTCGTTGACCGGAATCCACTTACTGGTATCGTCCCCGGTATATACAGATTCTGGCCGGTACAGCCGGTCGTCGGCGCGCTGTTCGAAGCAGTGGGCAACCCAGCCGGCGACGCGTCCTATGGCGAACATGGGCGTGAAGAGGTCAGGGTGGAGACCCAGGCCCTTGAGGAGCAGAGCCGTGTAGAACTCGACGTTGGTTTGCAGACGCCGGCCGGGCTTGTACTCCTCGAGGAGTTCGATGGCGGTTTTTTCGACATGCAGGGCGAGGGCGTACAAATCGTGATCTTGGGTGAAGAAAGAACGCGCGGCGCGCGATAGGACGTCGGCCCGCGGGTCGCGAACGCGATAGACCGCGTGACCAAAGCCCATGAGGCGTTCATTGGCTTCGAGTATTTTGCGAAGGTAGGATTCGGCGTTATCGATATCGCCGATCGCTTCGAGCATGGCAAGGACGGGACCCGGCGCCCCGCCGTGCAGGGGGCCCTTGAGCGCGCCGATCGCACCCGTAACAGCCGAGATGAAGTCGGAACGCGTGGAGATTATGACCCGCGCCGTGAACGTGGAGGCGTTCATGCCGTGGTCGACCACCGTGTTGAGATAGGTCGTGAGTGCGCGCACGTGATCGCCGCCACGGTCGCCGCTGCCCCCGTCGCCATCGCCGTTGTCGCCGGGGATTTCACCGGTCAACATATACAGCAGATTGGCTGCGTGACCGAGACCGGGATGGGGTTCCACGGGTTCTTCCCTGTGAAGGAAGCGCCAGTAGGCTGCCACGATGGACGGCAGGACGGCAACCAGGGTCCGTGCGTCCGAGGCGTCGTCCCGGGTGGGAAGGGATGCGACGGCAGCGCGGACGGCGTCGATGACAGGGCGGCGTTCCTTTGCGGCGGATCCAAGCGAATCGAGTATAGCGCCGGATAGCGGGCGGCACGCCGCCAGTTCACCCGTGAATCGGTCCAGGACGGCCGCAGTGGGCAATGTTCCGTGCCACAACAGGTGCGCCATCTCTTCGTACCTCGCGCTCTCCGCGATTTCTTTGAGCGGATATCCCGCGATGACCAGTTCGCCGGCTTCTCCATCGACGCTGCTCAGCCGGGTTTCCGCCGCTACGATGTCCTTCAGTCCAGGTGAGTAAGACATGATGTGCTCCCTTCGGTGGCAACAGAGGGTCCTGTTTGATGCTCATTCCTTCAACTTTTCAACCACCAGGTCACCCATTTCCACCGTAGAAACCTGCTGTTGGTCTTTGGATGTCCATAAATCGGCCGTCCTGTAACCGTCCCCGATCACTTTCCCCACGGCGCGTTCTATATTCACCGCGCCTTCCGGACATCCCAGGCTGTACCTGAGCAGCAGGGCCGCGCTCAGGATCGTCCCGATCGGATTCGCGACGTTTATGCCTTCGATGTCGTTCGCGCTTCCATGGATGGGCTCGAATAGCGACGTACCGTCCAGGGAGATTTCCGCGGAAGGGACCATCCCGATAGAGCCGACCAGGACCGCCGCTTCATCGCCCAGTATATCTCCGAACATGTTGGGCATGATGATCACGTCGTATTCGGACGGTCTCCGGATAAGGTTCATCGCGCCCGCGTCGACGATTTCGTGCCGCGTATCGACATCCGGGTATTCTTGCGCCACTTCCTCGACCACGTCGAGCCAGAGTCTGGAGGATTCCAGGGCGTTCCACTTTGACATCGAGGTCAGTTTAGCCCGTCTTTGCCGGGCCAGTTCGAATCCATAGCGCGCCAGCCGTTCGACCTGGAAATCGTAGTACTCGATGGTGTCGACGGCTCTTCTGCCCCGCGGCGTGTCTTCCCTGAGTTTCGGCCGTCCGTAGTAGGCGCCGCTGGACAGTTCGCGCAATATGATGAAATCGATACCGTTCTCTACGAATTCATTTTTGACGGCCGACGCATCCTCCAAC
>JAJECR010000191.1 GCA_022821935.1 Candidatus Latescibacterota bacterium | reverse complement strand
TGAACCCGGTCCCTGGTCACCCGTCTTGTCATTCCTGCGGAATCCGGACCGTCCGGTCCGCCTGGACCGTCTGTCTTCCGTGTCCTGGCCGTTCTGGCCGTTTTGGATGATCTGCGAAACAAAATAGCTATTACCTCTCTTGAATGGGTTGGTGAATGCAACCGGAGCGGCTCAACCGAAGAGCTCGTCTCCATAAGCGAATATGGCGGGCGTTCCTCCCGTGTGCAGGAAGACGACGGCGTCGTTTCCCTGGAATCGCCCTTCCCTGATGTGGCCGGCCAGGCCGTCCATGGCCTTGGCCGTGTATACCGGGTCGAGTACGATGCCCTCGGTCTGCGCCACTAGGCGCATGGTTTCGAGGCTGGTGCGCGACGGTTCGCCGAAATCCGGTTTCGCGAAATCGCACGTCACATCGAAATCGTCCGGTGCGAAAGTGTGTCTGAGCCCGATGACCGAGGCGCATTCGTTGGCCACGGGCGCGAGACGTTCCCGCATCTCGCGGTCGTCCCCCACCCAGTAGTTCATACCGACGGCCTTGAATCCGGCGGAGACGGCGCGCAGTCCGACCACCAGCCCGACGATGGTATAGGTCATGGAACTCGTATAGATGGCCCTTGGCGTGATGCCCCGCTGCGCCAGTTGTTCGCAAAGCTCGAGGACGGCGTCCACGTAGGCCACGGCGCGCAGGATCGCGCCGTCGCTGCTCGTGTCGTAAGGCTTTGATCCCTTTTTTTCCAGCTCCTCCACCTGTTTTTTCAACTCGTCCTTCACGGTCAGGGGAAAGACGTACTTGATCTGGTCCGCCATGAGATGGTTGAGCAGCAGGTTGCCGGAAACGGGGTAGGATCGGTGGTCCCGCGGGATGACCACTATGGACTTCATGCCGAGTTGCGCGGCGGCGGCGGCGGTCTGCGCGGACTGGTTGGACTGGGAATCGGAGCCGTGGACCAGGTAGTCGCACCCGTTTTCCAGGGCGGGACCCAGCGAGTAGGTGAACTGGCGGGCCTTGTTTCCGCCCATGGCCAGTCCGGTCATGTCGTCGCGTTTGAAGAGGATCCGGGGACCCCCGAGGGCTTCCCCGAGGCGAGGACAGTCCTGTAGCGGCGTGGGCAGGTGGGCCACCGGCGCTCGGGTGAACCTGCCCAGGAGGTGACGCAGTTCCTGCGCGGCGTCACGGTCGTACAACTTCAAATTGGCTGCTCCAGCAGGCGAGAGGCCGGGTTCCCCGCGGGAATCATCCGGCGCGTCCGCCTAATGACCGAATGCAGCGCCCTCGATCCGGGGGTCCGGTGCCCCCAGGCGGTAGCCGGTGTCGGGGTCCACCATGATGCTGTGGCCGTCCCCCTGGCGGTAGGACCCGCCCCCGAAACCCCGGCTGCTGATGTCATGCCCCATCGCCTTCAAGGCGTCCAGTACTTCGCGTCCCACACCGCCTTCGATACGGAGGCGGTCCGGAAACCACTGGTGATGGAGGCGCGGCGCGTTCACCGCTTCCTGCATATTCATGCCATGGTCGATGACATTCAGGATCAACTGCATGGTCGTATTGATGATCGTGCGTCCCCCCGGGCTGCCCACCACCAGGTACAGTTCGCCGTTCCGCGTGACGATGGTCGGGGACATAGAGCTTAACATGCGCTTGTTCGGTTCAATGAGATTGGGCGGCGTGCCGATCTGGCCGGTTGGCCGGGTGATCCCCGGATCCGGATTGAAGTCGCCCATCTCGTTGTTGGTCAACATGCCGGTGCCCGCGATAACGATGTGGGAGCCGTACCCGCCTTCCAGCGTGTAGGTGTTCGAAACGGCGTTCCCCCACTGATCCACCACGGAATAGTGCGTCGTCTCATCCGGTTCCGTGGCCAGCGTAAGCTCCGGCCCCACCTCTTCGCTCGGCGTAGCGAAGAAGGGGTCGACTTTCGACCGCTGGGCGGCCGCGTAGTCCTTTGAGGTGAGATGGCCTGGGATTTCCACGAAATCCGCGTCGCCGAGATACCGGGCCCGGTCGGCGTACGCGAGGCGCATGGCCTCGGCCATCACATGAATGGTACTGGAAGAATTGTGCCCCATGCGGCCAAGATCATACCCTTCGAGGATATTGAGCATCATGGCCATGGTGATTCCGCCTGAACTCGGCAGCGGCATGGTGAACGTCTCGTAAATACCCCGGTAGACGTTGCGGACGGGTTCGCGGATGATCGCCTGGTAGTTCGCCAGGTCGGTGCGGTCGATCATGCCGCCCCCCGCCTTCATATCCTTTTCGATCAGTTCGGCGGTTTTGCCCTTGTAGAACCCGTCATGGCCATCCTGGCCGATGCGCTTCAGGGTCTCCGCCAGGTCCTTCTGTATCCACCGGTCGCCTTCCTGCCAGTCCTTCCCGTCCGCCCGCATCATGGCCTTTTTGCTGGCGGGTATCTGGGAGAAAATCGTTCTGCGGCCGTTAAGGCCCCGGGCGATCCGTTCAGTGAGGATGAAGCCGTTCTCGGCAAGTTCGATGGCGGGCTGGATAACCGCCGCCATGCTCATGGTACCGTATTTCTCCAGGGCCAGCGCGAATCCGGCCGGGGTGCCCGGGACGCCGATCGCCAGGTGATGAATACGGTTGGTGTTGGGATGAAAGGTCGAACCGTCCTGCCGGGTGAAAGAAATGGCCGGGTTGACGGCCCGATTCCCGTCTTCGTCCAGGTACATCCGGGCATGGGCCTTGCCCGGCGCTTTCTCGCGGTAATCAATGGCCACGGCCGTTCCATCGGCCAGTCGAATGACCATGAATCCGCCGCCGCCGATATTGCCGGCGGAAGGATGGGTCACCGCCAGGGCCAGTCCCAGCCCCACGGCGGCGTCGACGGCGTTGCCGCCTTTCTTCAGGATGTCCGCAGCGACCTGCGTGGCCAGGGGTTCCACGGCCACCGCCATGCCTTTCTTGCCGACTACCGGCTTGCGGGACGCCGCGTTTGCGTCGTGAACCGCAACGGACGTGATGAACAGGCCGCATACCGCGAACAGAATCCTGAATCGATGCCTCATTTATCGTTTCCTCTTTCCAGTACTTGAAATCCTGGGAATATCCATGAAACGTATGCGTATCGAGGTATATCCTTACGAAACAACCGTATCCATGTGAAACAATCCGGATACCGTGATTGCGCAACGCTTTCGCGTGGGTACCGCGCACAGACAATAAAGGCGGGGCTTCCGGTCAAGTCAAGGGCTATATGTCCCCTATGCCTCAAGAAAAGCCACGATATAGATACGCAGTCCCGCCTTCCTTTCTTCAGTTTTTCTCTGTTGATCCACCTGTGCCGTATCCGTATATTCGAACGATGTTTCGAGCGCGCAGGACCGTGCGCGGGGCAGTGCGCAGGACAGTGTGCGGGCCAGACGGTCCGGCCTGCATCGTTACGGATTCAACTCATCACTCGCAAGTTCCATCGACAGGTATCCTCCATGCGTAAACACTACCGTCTAATGATCCCCGGGCCCATTGAAGTCAGTCCCGACGTGCTGGCCCACATGAGCGATCCCCTCACCGCCCATTACGGCGACCGGTGGGTGGAGATCTGGCAGAAGACCATTTCCAATCTCCAGCGCGTGATCGGGACCGAAGGCGAGGTCTTCGTGCTCGTGGGATCGGGCCACACGGCCAACGACGTGGTCATGAACAGCCTGTTCAATCCCGGCGACCGGATCCTGACCCTCGACAACGGCCTCTTCGGCCGGCGGCTGGACGATCTTGCCCGGGCTTTCGGGCTGGATTCGGTGGTGTCGCAAAAACCCTGGGGCGTACCGTTCGAGGCATCGGACATCCACGAGGCGGCCGC
>JAJECR010000366.1 GCA_022821935.1 Candidatus Latescibacterota bacterium | reverse complement strand
CTTTAATGGCGGAATATCAGCAACACGAACATGACGTGCTTGTGATCGGCGCCGGCGGCGCCGGGCTTCGGGCCGCGATCGAGGCCTCGGCGGCCGGGGTATCGGTGGGACTGGTCTGCAAGTCCCTGCTGGGCAAGGCCCACACGGTCATGGCCGAAGGCGGCGTGGCCGCGGCGCTGGCCAATGTGGACGACCGGGACGGCTGGAGCATCCACTTCGCCGACACGATGCGGGGCGGCCAGTACCTGAGCAACTGGCGCATGGCCGAACTGCACGCCAGGGAGGCGCCGGACCGCGTACGGGAGCTGGAAGCCTGGGGCGCGCTGTTCGACCGGACGGCCGACGGCCGCATTCTGCAGCGCAACTTCGGAGGCCACAAGTATCCCCGTCTCGCCCACGTGGGCGACCGGACCGGCCTGGAGATGATCCGCACCCTGCAGGATTACGGGATTCACCAGGGCATGGAAGTGTACATGGAACACGCCATCGTGGCCCTTTTGAAGGACGGCGAACGGGTCGTCGGCGCTTTCGGATACGACCGGGAACGAGGCCGCTTCCGGGTCTTTCGCGCCAAATCGGTCGTCCTCGCCACGGGCGGCATCGGCCGGGCCTTCAAGATCACGAGCAATAGCTGGGAATATACGGGAGACGGCCACGGGCTGGCCTATGACGCCGGCGCCGCGCTGCTGGACATGGAATTCGTCCAGTTCCATCCGACGGGCATGGTCTGGCCGCCCAGCGTCCGGGGCATCCTGGTCACGGAAGGCGTCCGCGGCGAGGGCGGCGTCCTGACGAACAGCGAAGGCAACCGGTTCATGTTCGACGATATCCCGGACCTGTACAAGGACCAGACGGCGGACAGTCCCGAAGAGGGCTGGATATACACGCAGGGCGACAAGAACGCCCGGCGGCCGCCCGAGCTGCTGACGCGCGATCACGTGGCGCGGTGCATCGTCCGGGAGATCCGGGAAGGCCGCGGGTCCCCCCACGACGGCGTCTACCTGGACATCGCGTGGATCAAGGAGAAGCTCTCGAACGCCGAGGAGCACATCAAGCGCAAGCTGCCTAGCATGTATCACCAGTTCAAGCAGCTGGCCGACATCGACATCACGAAGGAGGCCATGGAAGTGGGTCCCACCACCCATTATGTGATGGGCGGTGTGCTCGTGGATGCCGACACGCAGATGTCCACCGTGCCCGGTCTCTTCGCCGCCGGGGAATGCGCCGCGGGGCTCCACGGCGCCAACCGTCTGGGAGGCAACTCCCTCTCCGACCTGCTGGTATTCGGACAGCGCGCCGGCCTGTATGCCGCCGAGTTCGCCCGCGAGAACGAAAACGGAACCATAGACGACGGCCAGGTCGAAACGGCCGTGAGCGAGACGCTGGCGCCTTTCGACCGGGAAAACAGCGGCGAAAATCCCTTCGACATCCAGTACGAGCTGCAGGACCGGATGCAGGAGCTCGTGGGCATCGTGCGAAATGAAGGGGACATGCAAAAAGCGCTGGAAGTTATCGACGAACTACGGCAGCGGGCAGAGAAAGTCTCCGTCATCGGCAACCGGGAGTACAACCCCGGCTGGCACACCGCGCTGGATCTGAAGTTCCTACTGATCGTGTCAGAGGCGGTGGCCCGGGCCGCGCTGGACCGGAAGGAAAGCCGGGGCGCCCATTTCCGCGAGGACTACGAGGACAAGGACGAGGCGTTCGGCAGTGTCAACATCACCCAGCACAAGAGCGCCGACGGTGAAATGGTGATCAACCGCGTTCCGGTCAAGCCGCTCCGAGAGGACCTGGCCGCGATCATCGAGGAGAACAGATAATGGCGACAGCCAACTTCCGAATCTGGCGGGGCGACGGCGAGAGCGGCGGGTTCGAGGACTACTCCACCGAAATCGACGAAGGCATGGTGGTGCTGGACGCGGTGCACCAGATACAGGCTGAATCGGCCCCGGACCTCGCGGTCCGCTGGAACTGCAAGGCAGGCAAGTGCGGTTCCTGTTCCGCGGAGGTCAACGGCAATCCGAAGCTGATGTGCATGACACGGATGAGCGATCTGCCCGAGGACGAGACCATCACCATCGAACCGATGAAGGCCTTCCCGACCATCCGCGATCTTGTGACCGATGTATCCTGGAACTTTCAGGCAAAGATGAAGACCAAGCCCTTCAAGCCCCGCAAGCCGGACGCGGAAGACGGCACCTGGCGCATGGACCAGGACGACATCGAACGGGTGCAGGAGTTCCGCAAGTGCATCGAGTGCTTTCTCTGCCAGGACGTCTGCCACGTGCTGCGGGAACACGACCTGCACGAGGAGTTCATCGGCCCGCGGCTCATGGTGCACAACGCCGCCCTGGAGATGCACCCCCTCGACACCGAGGACCGGCTCGGCGACCTCAAGGACGACCAGGGCATCGGCTACTGCAACATCACCAAGTGCTGCACCAACGTCTGTCCCGAAGAGATCACCATCACGGACAACGCCATCATTCCCCTGAAGGAACGAGTTGTCGGCGAGTTTTACGACCCCCTCAACCGGCTGCTCCGCATATTCAAGTCGAAGGACAGCACGGAAGAAGCCTAACTATCAGGCCCACGCCCCCCGGGCCATCAGTCCCCCGTCCACGTTCACGAATTCACCCGTGATGAAAGAAGCCCGGTCGCTGGCAAGAAAGAGCACGGTATTGGCGATGTCCTCCGGACTGCCCAGACGGTTCACAGCGTGCCGCGAGGCCATATCCGTCCGAATTTCGTCCTCGTCGCCACCGATGGAGTCGATCGCCTCCTGCAGCAGGGGCGTTTCAATCGTGCCCGGGTTGACTGCCACCACGCGGATATTGTCCTCGGCGTAATCCAGGGCCAGTTGGCGCACCAGCGACAGGTCGCCTCCCTTGCTCGCTGCGTATGCGGAAATGCCCTTCGCCGACTGGAGTCCCTGGACGCTGGCCGTGTTGATGATCACCCCGCCCCCTCTTTCTTTCATGACGGGCACGCAGTACTTCACCATCAGGAAGCGGCTTTTGAGATTCACGTCGATGATCCGGTCCCATTGCGCTTCGGACATTTCGTGGGCGGGCAGATAGCTCGACGTCGGCTGTATCCCTACGTTGTTGCACAGGATATCCACCCCGCCCCAGGACTCCGTCGCGGTCTCCACCAGGGCACGGCACACCTCGCTCGTGGTCACGTCGGCGTGGATATAGCGGATGTTGTCGCTTGCGGCGGCGATCGCCGAACCGGCATCGTCGTCGATGTCGGCGCACAGGACTTTGGCTCCCTCGCCGGCGAAGGCGTGGACAATGCCTCCTCCGATGCCCTTGGCGCCGCCGGTTACGATGACCACTTTACCTTCGAACTCTGACATTTGATTCTCCCTTCATCTTCGTCGTCAATTACCTGATGGCGATCGGCCGGGCCGGCGACCCCGTCGCCCCCTTGAACCGTATGGGCGTGTGTATGAACAGGAACTCGTAGACACCGTCCCCGGAGAGTTCGTCCAGGTACATGTTCTCGAGGTTCCAGACGCCGTTCCGGGTAATCAGCTCCTGGTGGACCGGGAAGGCCTGGCTGATATCGGGATTAGGCACTACCTCGGTGGTCCACTGGTCCGATCCGATCATGGAAGCCTTCTTCTCGACCACCCACCGGGCGACGGCCATCCCGATGCCGGGCGGGGAGGCGTTGTACGTACCGGGGTCGTTCCAGTGCCGCGCCCAGCCGTAGCGGAAGAAATAAGCGTCTCCCGGCTCGAGACTTTCCTCCGCGATGCCCTGCCGCGCGAGGGCACCCCGGACGTCCTCCACCGTTACCTCGTAGCTGTGGTCGAGAGACTCCACGCCTTTGTACGCGGCCACGTCCACCAAGATGCCGCGGGTCAAGAAGGGCTTGACGTGCTCTACGCCCAGCTGTACGAGGCCGTAGGGTCCCTTGATCTCTTCATTGGTAAACCCGTTGTAGAAGACGTCCTTCTCCGAGCCGTCCGCCATCTTGAGCCGCTCGCCGATGTGACCGGGCCCGTCGAACTGGGTGCCCACCTGGCCGATCTCGGCGACCAGGAACTCGTCGTAATAGATCAGGTTGTTGGAACCCATGGGCGCTCCTGAGGGAGAACCGGGGATGACCATGGAATAAGTCCGCTGGCCGAATAGGGGCATGTCGGCGGTGTATACCTGGCCGATTTCGTAGATCTGGCCCGTCTTGACCAGCGTAAGCGACTTCAACACTTTCTCGGGCGTAATCCAGTTGGAGCCGCCGGCCTGATCGTCCTTGCCCCAGATGGGATGGGGCCACCACGGTCCTTCTTCGCGCGTCTGCGAGGCGACCGGGAGAGTGAAAACGGCAGCGAGCAGGAATATGAGGGCAAACCTGGCGATTCTCATGTGAGTACCTCCTGAATGGTTTGACGGGTAGGATGCTATCGCTGGGAAACCTGCGAGATCATCAACCATCGCAATATAGACCCGCTGGTAACTAGTCATAATTACTCTGCACATGCTCGCCCAGCAGCCGCCTTTGGCGATCCGTCGCACGCGACAGGATAGCCGGGTCGAACCGAAACCGGTTCAGGTAGGGCGGGAACTTCTGGGTGATCATGCGCTGGGCATAGTGGACCTGGAGCAGGTAGCGCACCTGATCGCTCCTGTTCGCGGTGCCGCGGTGCCAGATTTCGCAGCGGAACAGGACCGCGTCCCCGGCCGAGCAGATTATGCTCCGAGGTTCGACACCCCGCCAGGTGGACTCCCCACTGGCAGGACGCCGGCCGACGCGGTGGCTGCCGGGGATGAGCTGCGTGGGCCCCAGGGCCTCGTACAGATCGTCAAGATAGTAGTGGGCCGTGGTGATGTAAACCGGCACCTTGACCCGCGGATCGTCCATGACGTCTTCCGGCAGTTCCAGCGGCTGCCAGTCCACGTGGATGCCCTGGTCCGGTCGGCCCGGCCCCGTCATCCACGCCGTCATGCCGATGACGTGGCAGTCCGCTCCTTGGGCGGCTTCGACCACGTCGATGACGTCCGGGCGGTCCAGGCAGGTCAGGAACACCGGGGCCCGGTTGAACACGTTGTTGATGGACTTGTTGAGAAAACCGTGTGACTCGGGTTCCGTGTGCCGGTCGAATTCATCGGGACGGGCTTCCAGCCGGTCCATGGCGGCGCGCAGCGTTCCGACTTCCTTCGCCGAAAGCGCGCCTGGGAAATAGACATATCCTTCGTTTTCCAGGGCCTCGACCCGCTGTTTCAGCGTATCTCGCACGACCAGTTCCAGTTCTTCCGGCATGGCCGAACTCCTCAGGAACGATCGAATTCGGGCAGTTCCGACAGATAGCGGAACCCACCGCCGGTTTTGTGTTCACAGCAGAAATGGGTCTTGCCGTTGGTAGCCACGAGATACCGGGCATGGATGACCGAATTATACCGGGCCAACTGCTCGAAGACGGCTTCGGTCACACGGACCTCCGGCGCCTTGCATTCACCCATCAGGACCGGACGGCCCTTCAAATCATGCATGATTACATCAGCGCGAACGGCCGTGCCGGCATACTGGAAACCCTTTTCTACGGCCGCGTATCCGGCCGGGAATCCCCGGTCCTCGACCAGGTAGCGCACCAGGTGCTGCCGGACCCATTCTTCGGGCGTGAGCCGGACGAACCGGCGCCGGATCCCGTCGAAAATGACCCTGCGCCCCGTGTCGTCCGAATCGATTTCGAATGCGTATTCCGGGAAATTCAGCCGTTGCATGATGCAGACGCTCGGGACTCGAAGACCGCGTTCACTGGCAGCGGGAACCGGCCAGGGCGGCGCCTAATCGGGACAGTGCCCCGTCTCGATCCAGTCCACCAGCCTGATGGTATGTATGACGTCGCGAAGATCGCTGACGGGGACGGTCCGGTTGCGAATGGAATCCACGAAATGCTCGTGCATGGCTAGCGTCCCTTCGTAGCTGGGCGTATCTTCCGCGTCGTCGCCGTTGATCTCCCATCCCTGCATTACGGTCCGCTGATCGTCCTCGTGGATGTCGACTTCCTCGGGCAGTTTCATGTAGCAGCCGATGCCCACGCCGTGCAGCTCCGCGCTCAACACCCGGCCACCGGAGGCGCGGTTTCCGAATACGACACCCGTGGCCCCGCCGGCGAAACGGACCAACGCCGTGTAGTGATTCCAATCGACCGAATCGAATTTGTCGCGGTAGCGGGTGACCTCGACGGGTTCGCTGCCCACCATGTAACGCAGCAGGTCCACCACGTGGGTCACGTCGTCCCACAGGGTCGTGGAGTACCCGGGCTTGTCGAACAGCATTTTCTTGTTGAAGGTGGTCACGGCCAGGGAGACCGGCCCTCTTGCGCGCACGCGCCGCATGGCCTCGCGGACGACCGAAGTATAACGTCGCTGGTATCCCACCATAGCGTATACGTCATGCTCCTCGGCCGCGTCCAGCAACTGGCGCGTCTCCCCGCTGTTCTTCCCGGGGGGTTTCTCGATAAACACGTGCTTGCCCGCGCGCAGACAGTCCAGGGCGGGCTGGAGCAGCCATTTCTCGTGCATTACGCAGTAGACCACGTCCAGTTCCACCTCGGACAGCATGTCGCGGTGGTTCGTATAGACGTGGGGGAAGTCGTAACGGTCGGTAACCTGCGTCAGGCGCGTCTCGTCCAGTTCGCATACGGCGGTCATTTCGACGTCCGGCAACCGTTCGACCGCCGGATAGTGGGCGCTCTGGGAACGGCCCCCGGCGCCTATGAAGCCTGCGCGCAACATGAAGACCTCCTGTTGGATACCTGCCCGGCTTCACAGTTGGAATACCGGTTTCACCGGTCCGCCTGGGCAGCCGATTTCGCGGCTTCGGTCCGGCTTCGCGGGCCGGCTTCCGAATCAGTGTATCGACAGATCAGACGGTCCGACCCGTCCGTCTATTTCAAATACTGGTTCATGGCGCCCCGCCGGTGGTCGAATCCGGGGGCATGGCTCCACGTGTGTCCGTGTCTGGCCATGGTATCCCGGACTAGACGCCGCCGATACAGGCTGGCCAGGTTTTCTTCCGCGATGGCTTCCGGGTCGAACTGGTCGAGGATCCGGTCGCGAAGACGCGCTTCCACCTGCCGGTACGCGCCGGCGCCGGAGAGATTATGCCATTCGCCCGGATCGTTGTCCAGATCAAAAAGACGGGGCTCGAAGCCGTGTATGTAATGGTATTTGTGCCGGCCCTGCCTCGCCATGATGCAGGGCATGTCCACGGCTTCGTGGGCATGCGCGAACACCACGCGTTCCGCATTGTCCATGGAGCCGGCCGACACGAGGCTGCTGCCGTCGTGGGGAAGCCGGTCGTCAACGCCCGCGAGGTCGCAGAAAGTAGGCAGAAGATCAATCAGCGACACGGGATGGGGACAGGCCGTACCGGCCTTCCATCCATCCGGGAAGCGGACGATGAGGGGCACGCGGCAGGACCACTCGTAGAAACACCGTTTCTGTACCATGCCCCGCTCGCACAGCATGTCGCCATGATCGCTGGCGAAGACCACCACGGTGTTTTCAGCCAGTCCGGTTTCTTCGAGCACGTCCAGCAGGCCGCCGACCTTCTCGTCCATGTAGCTCACCAGCGCGTAGTAGGCGCGGCGAAGCCGGTAGAGGCCCTCTTCGTTCCGCAGGTCGTAGCGCCCGGTACCGTGATAGGCGTTCAGGTTCCGGTCCATCATGGAGCAGGTCTCATCCAGGTCGTCGGGGAAGACGGGCAGGTCGATCTCCGCACCTTCGTACAGGTTCCAGTACGCCTCGGGCGGCCAGAACGGTTCGTGGGGATGATGATAGGACGCGCAGAGCAGGAAGGGGCCGTCCTCCCCGCCGGACTTCCTGGCCCGCAGGTATTCAATGGCGCGGAAATGGGTCTCCTCGTCGTAACTCAGGGCGTCGTGCCAGACGCCAATCCGCACCCCGTCACCCGTGTATCCGGCCGCATTGTAGGCGGGCCGGTCGGCCATCACCTGCTCGCAGTCTCTCCCTCCGGTCTCTTTCAGGCGGATCCATTCCGGCTTCACCCAATTGAAATCGGAGGAGTAGATATCGGTAGTCAGCCGCTTTCTGAAGCCGTGCAGTTGATCCGGACCGATGAAGTGCATCTTGCCGGACAGCACGGCATCGTAACCCGCCTCGGACAGGTAATGGGCGAAGGTGGGCTGGTCCGCGGCAAGCAGCGCGCCGTTGTCCCAGGCACCTATTTCAGAGGCGTGCCGCCCCGTCATCAGACACGCCCGGCCGGGTGCGCAGAGTGGAAAGGCGGTGTAGGCGGCGGCGTACCGCACGCCGGTCTCGACCAGCCTGTCCAGGTGCGGCGTCCGGACCACGGGATGGCCATAGGCCCCGGTCAACGCGGCGACCATCTGGTCTGAAATGATCAGGAGGATGTTGGGTTGGTCGGCCATGACGCTCCAGGGGGCCGTGCGGGCGGGTCCACGACGGGCAGCTACCGCTGTCGGCGGCCTCCGCGCCGCGTAGGCGTCCCAGTCTCCAAATGTACGTTTTGCGTCATGGCGACGAGCGGTACCGTGGACATCAATGCGGCAAGGGCGCCGACCGGACCGCCGATCATCAGCAGCAGGCCGAAATCCCGGGGGGGACCACCGGCGATGGCGGCCAGCGGGACGGAGATCAGTAGAGTGGCAAGGCCGGCCAGAAGCAAGAAGGGCAGGGCCCGCGACATCCCGGTCCGCACCGAATCGCCGACGGGTTCCCGCCGCGCGGCTTCCATCTGGATCCGAACCTGGCTGTAGCCCAGGAAGGCCATGACGACCGCAACAGCCCCGACCGCCATGAGGGCCAGTATACTCGAAACCGAAATCCGGTCCACCAGGCCAAAGGTTATGCCCGCCGTGACGATCATGGCGTACAGTGCGCTGCCCATGGCTGTAACGGCGAATCGGGCGCCGACGCGTAGCGACAGGTAGAGCGTGATGATCATGATGCCGAGCATCACCCCGTTCCATTCTCCCAGCCAGTCAACCGACCGGGCGAAGGGGAGCAGCAGCCGCACGATGCTTCCGGCCGCCAGTACCCCCAGGGCCAGCGCAATGCTTTTGCCGGGCCGGTCGTCGATCCGCGCGCCGACGATGACCAGAACGATCAGCATGATCAGAAAAAGGCCGTAAAGCAGGTCGCCGGACAACAGCAGCGCCACCAGGCCGTCGGTGACCGTATGTTCCGCCTTCAACGCCGTGGCGGCGATCCCTGCCGCGGCCAGCAACACGGCGAAGGCGTAGACCAGCCCGGGACTATCGATCAGTTTTCCATAGCTTGCGGTCAGTTTTTCAGCCATCACACACTCAACTTCCTGATTTGCCAGTCCGCCACCAGGGAGGACAGGAGCATGTTCGTCCAGAGGAAAGAGGTCAGCAGGCTGCCGGCCGCGCCGGAAAACAGCACGAGGCCGAAATTGACGAGTCCGTCGGTGCCGACCGCGACCAGGCTCACCGAAACGAGCAGCAGCATGACGTGGACCCAAACGAGTACCGGCCTGCACTTCTCGAGCGTCGTCATTACGCCCTGCCGGACCGAGGACTCCGTACCGGACTCCGCCCGCAGATATTCGAACATCCAGAGATGGACTGTGGTGAATACGAGAAACGCGCCGAGGAAACCCGCCGCGCCTGCGAGCGTGAAGTACGGTGCGATCCCGGCGATGTTCCACAGCCTGAGCACGGCGCCCGTCACGATCAGATGGTGCAATATTCCCACCAGGAATACAACGCCGGCGGCCCGGTACCGGATCAGAACCAGGGCGCCGAGCAGTCCCAGCCCGATCGCCGCGGCGGCGGCCGCGCCGTCCACGACGTCCGCGCCGTAGGGCGAGGGCGAAGCCACAGCTTTCTGATCCAGGAGCGTCACGGCCACGGGAGGCGACTCGGATTCCAGGATGGCCGCCAGGGCGCGCGCCTCTTCCAGGGTGTCGCCGCCCGGGATCTCTATGCGTCCGTCGGGAATCCTGCCCTGGATGTTCAGCGTCACGTAAACCTGCCCGTTCATCTTGATGGCCAGGCGGTTGCCGGCGTTGGCACTGGACAGGTTGGCCAGGCTTTCACGGCCTTCATCCTCCAGGAAAAGGCGTACCGCGTAGGCGCCCCGGTCCGCCGTGACCGACGCGTCGCTGACCACGGCCGAAGCAAGGGGTTGTACGTTCAGGTCGACGTCCTGGTTGATGAAGTAAAGCGGATAGTATGTACTGCCGCCGCGTTCCACCGGCTCGGATGCCCAGGCGAAGGCACCGGCGGGGGGATTCGCCAGGTTGAATGCTCGTATGCTCGCCCGCACCGTGGAATCGGCCAGCATGGTCCGCACGGCTTCCACGTTGTCTTCCCTTACCGCGATGTCCCCGATCCCTTCTTCCAACGTGATACTGGCGAGCAACGCGCTCAGGCCACCCGGTCCTGCCGTTTCCGCTCCGTCCGGGCCGCCCGATTCCGGTGCGTTCAGTCCGGCAGTTTCCGGACCGCCCTGATCGCCTGGACCGCCCTGATCGCCCGGACCTCCGGACACCGACGATGTCCTTTCACGCACGGCATCGTCTATACGCTGTCGTAACGCCTGTACCTCCGCGCCGTCCTTGAACAAATGCAGCGTGATCTCGCCGGATTCCCGGATCATCCTGCCTGCGAGACCGGTATCCGCACTCAATGGCACGACGATATCGAAGGTGTCCTCTGACCGCGCGGCAATAACGGATTCCGAAATCCCGAAGGCGTTCAGGCGCCGGCGCCAGGTCTCTACCAGGCTCTCTACCGCCCGCATCCTGCCCCTTTCCGTGTACCGGGAGACATCCACGCCGGCGGCAAGACGGTACCCGCCCGCCAGATCGATGCCCGGAACGGTGGACTGGCTGTACAAAGCCTTTCGTTCGGCTGGCGAGAGCTTTTCGAGGGTTTCGGATGACGACAACCACAACCTGACGGTAGGGAATACGAGTATTCCGCCCAACAGGGTTACGGCGAGAAAAACCAGGAAAGAAATACGTTTGTGGATGGCGGTTTCCTTTCGATACCAAGGTCGGCGTGGCGTGCGACGCCAGCGGCCGGCCTACCAGTCCATCGGTGGACGGGGTGCGTGACGGATGATGTCGACCAGGTCCCGGACGGACCGTTCGAACCCGATGGTCATCGCCCGCACGGCGACGGCATAGCCCACGACCATTTCCTCCACCTCCGCTATACCCGCCAGTTCCGCCGCCGTCCGGTAATCGACACCCCGGCCGACGGAAACGCCCATGTTCAGCCGCGCCGCCGTCTTTGCCGCGCCGGCCATTTCTTCGAATATCCGGCTTTTCTCCTCGGTTTCGGCCGCTTGAACATATCGGCTTGCGTCAATATGCACGTAATCCGTCTTGATCTCGGCGCATTGCCGGACGTGCGTCGCGGTGGGCCTGATCAATATGTTCGTCAGGATCCGGTTTTCCTGCAACGCCCTGGTCATGCGTTCGACCGGCCGTTCCAGCGAATTGCCTTGGGGCCAGGGCTCATCGAACCATTCGTTGTCCAGGCCCGTATGTCCGTAGCCCAACGGAACAAGAGTAACCATATCGGGCGAAATCGTCAAGATACTCTGCAGCAGTTCCAGGTCCGGGGGAGCAATGACGTTCAGGTGGGTATGTACGAGTTGCCGGATGATGTCGTACTCCCCGCCCAGGTATAGGGAATCGTCGGACGCCCATGAGATCGTTACGGCGTCCGCTCCGCTCACCTGCGACATCATGACCGCGGTCATGGGGTCTGGTTCTCCCCGTTTCGTTATGTTTCGCAGGGCAGCGACCTGGTCTACGCATACACTCAGTTTTACCATGTGTGAAGCTCCGGAGTTAGTTGTCCAAAAGGTCGGAAACCCGAACGAATTCGATGCCTCTCGTTTCAAGATGGACCATCTGGTTCCTGAGAACCTGAAACGTATGGGGCCGTGCATCGGCGACGACAATCGCCTGGGTGTTTTCCAGGGCCGAACGCGACGCGCGATCAAGGTTCATGGATATGATTACGGGATTGTATACGGAATCGAGGATGCCCCATGCGCTAAGCCGGCCGGGACCGTCGTCCGGGTGCTCCGGACCGGTGAACGACTGCGCCGTTTCCCGGATGTCCACAAAGTACTTGCCCCGCCTTCCCAGTTCGTCCAGTACGAAGGCCAGCGCCTTGGATTCATCTGCCGCGTGACCGCCGGGATATCCCAGCACGCCCACGGTCTGGGGAAGGGATCCCAGGGCTTCTTCCACGATGCGGCGGTTGGCCTGCTCCGAATGGGTGGCCAGCACAGCTCTCCTGCGGGTGATAGCGCGCGTGAAAGACTTCGGTTGCAAGGGCAGCAACGCGATGACCTCGTGCTTTTCGCCGTCTATGTCCCTGAGTATATTGTCCACACCCGATGCCCAGGGCAGCAGGGCGAAGGTGATGGGCCGGGTGAATTCCGACAGTCTTTCGACTACGCCGCGTTGATTTCCGTCCGTATAGGCGATCACTACCGCCAGGCGGCCCGTTTTTCTCTGAAGGCCGGAATCTCGGGTTACGTAAAGGTGGTGCGTGACCTTGCCGTTCAGGGCGATTTCGAGTAGTAACTCCCGCGTCCTGCTCCGTTCCGCCGCCCTGACGACTGCGCCGCCCGCCCGCGCGACCGCCCTGGCGATCACGAGATTGCATTCCGTGAGCGAATAGTCGCCCGAAACGATGATATGGCGCTCGACGGGTGTCCACTGTCCCTCACGGGTCATCGCACGCGGCTTCGTTTCTCGTATCCTGCCGGGCGGCACCTGCAGATTGATCAGCGCGGAGTAGAGGGCCGAATCCAGTGCGAAATATGCCTGCTGATCGGACTTGAAGGCGGCAGTTCTCGTGGATTCCGGTAAAGTAACGGGCCGGGGCCGGTCCAGCAGCCAGTCCGCGACCGACCGCGCCTGATGCTCAAACAGCATGATCCACAACGCGAAGCCCAGGAGGAAAATTACGGCCGCTCCCAGTCCTGCATACTGGAAATGGCGCCGCCGCTGATTCTTTTCGTTCATCAACCGCAGCCTAGCCGAATGTGAGTGCCGGAAACGCATGGTCCCTTCTGTCAGGAATGATCTTTGCGGTTGTCCCTGAATTCCCGGAGCGCGTCGGCCAGTGCGGCGAACTCGACCAGGTCCAGGGTCTCTCCGCGTCGTTTCAGATTGATCCCGGTACGGTCCGAAAGATGGCCGGCCGAACCGGGGGCCAGTCGATTTACCGCGTGGTGCAACATCTTGCGGCGATGCTGAAAGGCCGCCTTGATGACGACGGTCAACAGGGCGGCGTCCATGACGTCGACGGGCGGACGATCGTGGGGAGTCAACCGGAGGACGACCGAATCCACGGCCGGGCGGGGAACGAACCGGTCGCTGCCCACCCTAAATAGGGATGCCACGTCGTAGTGGTAAGCCATGATAGCCGTTATCGCGCCGTAGGCTTTCGTACCCGGTGAGGCGGTCAGGCGCCCACCCACTTCGTGCTGGACCATGATGACCGCGCGCGTGATCCCGCCATGATGGGTGATCAGCCGGTCAAGGACCGGACCCGTGATTCCGTAGGGCAGATTGGCCACAAGCACGAGCCCCGCTTTGCCGGAGGCTTCCACCAGATCGGACAGATCCAGATCAAGCACATCCCGATTCAGGACGGCCAGGTGATCGTAGCACGCGTAGGCTTCCTGAAGCGCCCGTGCGAGCCTGGCATCGATTTCCACGGCGGTTGTTCTGCCGGCACGGGCGACGAGGTGCCGGGTGAGCGCACCCGTCCCCGGACCGATTTCAAGAACGTGCGTAT
>JAJECR010000254.1 GCA_022821935.1 Candidatus Latescibacterota bacterium | reverse complement strand
CCCATTAACAGCGGTGTCGAGCTGGAGCTGACGCACGTAGCCTGTGCCATGTGCGGAAGCGTCGAGACGGAACCGCGGCCGGTCTTCGAGGGATACGACTACGAGTACCGCACCTGCGACAACAGGTTCCGGTTCGTCGCGTGCGCGGACTGCGGACACGTGTATCTGTCGCCAAGGGTCAGGATGGAGGACATAGACCGCATCTATCCGCGCGACTATCTGTTACGTACAACAGAAGTCGAGTACCCCGCGTTCGCCCCCTTCAGGTGGCTGAAGCTCAACGTGCTCGACCGGGGATGGAACAGGAAAGTGATCGCGCATCTCCGGGCCGGTTCCCGGGTGCTCGATATCGGCGCGGGATTCGGCGGGAACCTGACCTACCTGGCGGGACTCGCGCCTTTTCCGCTCAAACTCTTCGCCAATGACCTCAAGTTCGAGCCGGAAGCCCGGTCATACCTTTCCGATCGCGGCGTAACCCTTCTGGAAGGACCGATCGAGGAAGTTCAATGCGAGGAAGTATTCGATGCGATCATCTGCCAGCAGGTCATTGAACATTTGGCCGATCCCGGGATGCTTGTCCGGTGGATTTCCGACCATCTCGCGCCGGGAGGTGTATTGTATCTCGAGGCGCCCGATCTGAACGGGCTTTCCCGTTACTTCTTCAAGAATCACTGGCTGGCGCTGAGTATCCCCAGGCACTTCCATATGTTTTCCCGCAAGGCCCTCGCGGCCTGCGTTCGCGGATGCGACCTGGAGATAGCGTTTCACGGCGCCATCGTCGAAGCGAGCCATTGGCCCGCAAGTCTCCGCATCAAGCTGGGCATGAAACCCCACGCACCCAGCTCGACCGGGTTCATGTACAGATTGATCAGCTACGATAACTTCCTTGCCAAGTCGGTAAGTTGTTTGATCGATCTGGCGGCTATATCGTTGGGATTATCCACGGTGAGCCAGGCCATGATTGCCCGGAAACCGAAAGATTCGGCTTAACCCATACTACGGCGGACGGCCGCGTACGATATGGCTGAGTGAATCGGGAGGCCGGAGAAGGCCGGAGAACGCCGGAATGTCCTATCTGTCCTTCCGCAGGAACGACAGTTCGTCGACCGCCCGCCGAAAACCGTCCTTCAGGACCGGCTCGTCGCCTCCGACGAGCAGCAGGCGCACGCCTTCATCCACCTGGCGACGAACGTTCTCCTCGTCATCCACGGAACCGAGCAGGGGATGACCCACGGGTTTTGCCGTGCGCTGTCCGGCTTCCCGCACGCGGCGGAGCGCGTCGAGGTACTTCGGATGGTCGAACTGGAAGGGCACTCCGAGGGAAATGCACAGGTCCACCGGACCCACGATACAGCCGTCCACCCCCTCCACGTCCATGATGTCGTCGATGTGGTCGATCGCCTCAGCCGACTCGATGATCGGGAGATAGGCCACGAGGTCATCGATCCCGGCGGTATATTCCTCTTCGAACAGTCCGTAACCCGCGGCGCGGTGGGGTCCCCATCCACGCGTGCCGCGCGGGGGATAGCGGCAGGCGTCGGCCCCGAGCTTCGCTTCTTCCGGGGTGTTCACGAAGGGGACGACGATCCCCATGGCGCCCATGTCGAGGTATAACTTGATCAGGTCCGGATCGGTGCGGGCGATCCGGACGATCGGCGCGGCCGGCGTAGAGCCCGCCGCCTGGATCTGCGCCTGCACGGTCACGGGCGTCTGCGGCGCGTGCTCCGTGTCGATCAGAATCCAGTCGTAACCGGCGAGTCCGGCCAGTTCCGCAATGGCGGGGGAGCCGAACCGGAGCTGTATGCCGAAGGCGGGCTGGTCCGTGTCCAGCAGGTTCCTGAGGCGGCTGTTCATCATGAATCGTCGACGGTTACATCCTGGTAGAAACCAAGTTCCAGGAGGCGGTCCAGCCAACGCTGGCGTTTGGGGCTGTCTCCGGTATTGGCGAGCCAGTGAGGATCGACCAGGGGATCGCCGGGCCGGTTGTATTTGGCCGTGGCCTTGCCGTTATTCGATCCCTGCTCCCGGGTGGTCTCGATTTCCTCCGGCGTCCTCGGGTTGTTGTAGTACACACAGGTGCACATGCGCCGGTCATCGGATCCTCCGTAACTCGCATGCCACAACCGCAGGTCGAAGCCCACCACGTCGCCCGGTTCTGATGCGCAGACGTGGGACGGCACTTCCGCGACGGACAGGCCCAGTTCGGGCATCACCTTTCTGAGTGCGCCGTGGTAAGGGTTGCGGTGTGAACCCGGAATGACGCGCAGCGCCCCGGTTTCCGGTCCCACGGGCTGGAGATAGAAGGCGAACTTGATGCCGTACTGGTGGATGCTGTGGGTATCCGGATGCCATCCCGTGTTGCCGACGTACCGGTTGGCGTCTGCCGCGACCCCCAGCGCATCCTCGCCATAGAGCTGCTCGGCGACGCCGCAGAGCCTGTTATCCTCCAGCAGATTCGCGAAAAATGGCGTCGACTTCCCCATCATCGTGACCCAGTGTCGGACGGTGCCGTCGAAGGGCAGGTGATGGTAGGCCGCTTCCAGCCCGTGATCGAACTCCCTGTTGATCACGGACAGTTCATCCGGCGTGAAAACCTGCCTGAGGACCACGAAACCAAAGGTCTTGAAGTGCTGCTGCTGTTTTTTTGTCAACATGACGGGTTGCCTCCATCTCCGTGCCCGAGCGTTTCTACATGCGGCGCAGCAGGCGCTGCAGGCGCAGCCACCAGGGGATCCAGACCGCCTCGTTGATCACGCCCCGGGAGAGTTTCGATGTGCCCGAACGCCGGTCTACGAAAATAATGGGGATCTCACGAATACGATACCCCTTTCGCCAGCACCTGAAATTCATCTCGATCTGAAAGGCGTATCCGTCGGACCGGACTTCGTCCAGGTCGAGTTGCTCCAGCACTTCGCGACGGAAGCACTTGTATCCCGCGGTGGTGTCCCGGATCGTCATGCCCGTGACCAGCCGGGTGTAGATGTTGGCGAAATAGCTGAGCAGCAGCCGGGACATGGGCCAGTTCACCACGTTGATGCCGCTGATGTACCGGGACCCGATCACCACGTCGCAGGAATCGATCTGCTCCAGAAACCGGGGAATCATGGCGGGATCGTGGGAAAAGTCCGCGTCCATTTCGAACACACAGTCCACGTCCTGCCGGATGGCGTACTTGAAACCCGCCACGTAAGCGGAACCCAGTCCGAGTTTGCCGGGTCGATGGAGTACGCTTAATCGTTCGTTCTCCGCAGCCAGTTCATCAGCCAGCTTACCCGTCCCGTCCGGCGAGTTGTCATCCACCACGAGCACGCGTATATCCGGATCCAGCGCCATCAATTCGGGCAGAAGCCGCCGGATGTTCTCAAGTTCGTTGTAGGTGGGTACGATGATCAGGGATTTCATGGTTTATGGTACCGGTGTCAGGTCCTGGCCTTCAGGCGTCTTCTAATACGCATGGCCCCCGCGGCGATCAACCCGGCCAGGACCAGCGTGCTGGCAATCCGGCTTACGAGAAGTCCCGTGGAAAAGCTCGACGGAGCAAACGTCATTACTACGTCATGACGGCCTTCCGGAACGACCACGGAGCGAAGCACGTAATTGGTCTTGTATATCTCTGCGGGCTCGCCGTCGATCGTGGCGCTCCAGCCTGCGGGATAGTAGATCTCGCTCAGTACCAGCAAACAGGAAGAGTCAGCCTCCACCGCCATCTCGATGCGATGGGGCGTGTGCAGGGTAATCTCCACGTTGGAGTCGCCTTTCGGACCGAGTTGTTCCCCAACGGGCTTTTCCAGTATCGCATAATCACCGGGACTGAACCCAGGCTCTTTCAACGCTTCGAAGATGGCGTCCTTTTCGGCAATGACGCGCACGCTGTCCACCAGGAAGGCCCGCGGCAGCGCGGCGTCGTTTCGATACAGGTTACCGCCTTCGCTTTCGACCACGGGTGAGAGCCCGGCATCGACGAGAGGCTGCCGCGACACAAGGTAACGGGTATTCATCATGTTCAAAACCGGAAAGGAATTGAACCCCACCTGGTCCATGAGTTCCTGGTAGACGCCCAGCTTGGCGGCGTGGTAGCCGCCGATGCTGGAGATGCCGAAGTAACCGTATTCATTCGAGGAAAACTCGGAGAGCGGCAGGATGCGGTACAGGCCGGTGTCGTCTTCCAGGGCGTTCACGATTGCGTTCTCGCGGGCC
Source organism: Candidatus Latescibacterota bacterium (assembly GCA_022821935.1). Lineage (GTDB taxonomy): Bacteria > JAAXHH01 > JAAXHH01 > JAAXHH01 > JAAXHH01 > JAAXHH01. The sequence continues at coordinate 5,343 of JAJECR010000254.1, read as the reverse complement.
GTGTAATAGGCTTCGATGCGCGCGGGATCATCTTCGGGGTTCACGACCCGGGAGGCTACGAGCAGCAGATCGAGCGAGATGAGTACGCTCACGCCTGCGGCGAACAGGGACGGGCTCGTCCTGCGGGTGGCAAAGAGCAGCGCAGCCGCCGCGCAGAGAAACATTACCATGATCCACAGGTCGCCCATGAGCAGATCGAAGCGCATGGCATTGAGCCTGGCATGATATTCCACGTTGTTCACGATGCCGCCGCGGCCCCCGTGCGACGTGTCCGCCTGTTCGTAGATACCCGTCATAAAGGATTGAAAGGAGGCTTCGGACAAAGTCAGGACCAGGGCCACCAGGAGTACCCCGGCGGCCACACAGCACAGTCTCGTCGCGAAGCGCCTCAGGCTGTCCTTACCGGAACGTATTCTTTCGATCACCGCATGCACGCCGTATCCCGCCAGCAGGGCAACCGCGAACTGCACGATCACCAGAATCATGACCGGCGCGCGGAACTTGGCGAAGAAGGGGACGAAGTGGAGCATGACGTAGGAGACGGGAGGCAGGTGCCGTCCGAAGGAGACCAGAAGCGCCAGGGCGGCCGCCAGAACGAGAAACACGGTCATGCGCGAAGGGCGCAGCAATACGCCCGTTACCGCCAGGACGACGACTACGATGCCCAGGTAGTTCGGGAAATCGGTAAACGGCATGTCTCCCCAGTAAGAGAGACCGCCGAATCCGGCAAATGAAGGGATGATGAAAGTCAGTACTTCGATGGGAGGAAATGACCAGCTCGTCGCGAAAGGCGCGTTGACGCCGCTGCCGCCGACAGAAAGGCCCCGGACGGAATACTGCGCGTATTCCTGCATGGGAAGTACGAGCACCGCCGCGACGGCCAGGGCCAAAACGATACCGCCCGCGAAAAGACCGGATTTCCTCAGTATGATGCCGGCATGCGTCCTGTCCCGCAGTTCATTGACCACGGCGCAGGCGGCATACAGGCCGATCAGCATGGCCGTGTAGAAGGCGATCTGTGGATGAAAGGAACATAGCTGCGAGCCGAAGGCGCCGCCGAGCAATACCATGTCGAATACCCCGCCGCGATCGAATACGCGGTAGGCGGCCAGGAAGACGAGGGGGACGTGCATGAAGCAGATGAACCGGTTGGCGTGTTCCGTGGCCATCATGTGGGTGGAAAACACGAAGGCCGCCGCGGCGACGAAAGATGCGGGCCTGGAAAGCGACAGGGCGCGCGCCAGAAAGAACATGGAAACCGCGCCGAGGAGTAGGTGGAAGAAGAAGCGGCCGTGCAGCGCGCCGATGAGCCCGTCCGGCAGAATAGCGTTGACCAGGGCTTCGAAGCTGTACTGCAGATGGTGATAGGTGCCGCTGGCCTGGAAGGGCATGCCGCCGAAGATATGGGGATACCAGAGGGGCGTCTCGCCGGATTGGCTTTCGAAGTCCTGGGCGAAGCGGTCGAAGGGAATGGCCTGGCCGATGAAATCGGGCCTGATATCCATCCTGCCTTCGATGATATACCCGCGGTAGACGAAGACGGCCAATGCCGCGATGATGAGGCAGAACAGGAGATCCCCGAGACTATTTTGGAGCTTTCGGGGTGTCGGGTTTACTAACCAGCTAATGAACACTCCCGAATTGCGCTGCGCTGACCTTGATGCAGTGGTTTTACGTTTCGCCATCTCGTTGTTTTAAATGGTACAAACGTTATGATTGGTTACGAATGTAATGAAAAGGCACAGCAAAATTCATGATGTGACTTCTTTTAATTTGCTTCAGTGGACGTGTGGAATATGCGTTCTTGTCCTTTAATATCACAAACATCATAGTGTTGTAGAACATAACGCTACTAACGAGGGCGTCTAAGTAGATAAGAAATCCCATTGTACGTTTACCAAAAAGAGCTCGTAACAATGGCAGTGAGCTGTTGTATAGATTCCACAACGGCATAAATCGTTTGTGGCTGCGTGGCATTGCTTCCGTGAGGACGCCTAACGGTTTCAGAAGCTGATTGTTCATTCTTCTTCGTATAATTTTAAACCCGCGTGATTCAAGGTAATCAAGTGAATTCAAGTTAAAAGCACGTAGATGGGCATGCGGTTGGGTACTATGTTTCTCTACATGTTTGATGGATTCATGAGGAAGAGTTATGACAACCGCTTTTTTACATATTCGCATTAATTGTTCCACTGTCGTTTCGAATTCAGGAACATGTTCTAGCACTTCGCTACACAATACGATGTCAAAGGAATCCGATTCAAAAGGCAGGTCCTGAACATCAATGGCTTGAGTATCGAGACTGTATATCTCATCAGCTCGCTTACATGCTTCTTGAGACAGGTCACAGCTTTTAACTTCTGCGTCAAAAAGATGTCGTACCAACGCGCCTTTATAGCCTTCTGCACCACCAATATCAACGAGGTTTTCAAATCTAAGGTGAGATAACAATTCCATAATTTGATATGTGATTATATACCGGTGCAGCAGACTTTTTTCACTATGTCCCATTCGGAAACCGTATATCGGCTGATGGGCAAAATATACTCCACAGCTGTCGGTCTGCCTAAATCGATCGTCAAGCCATTCCCTGGTTTTCTGGGTGTAATGGTTCATTGATAATCACCATTCAGCTGATTGGGACCTTGAATCCTTCCCGGATCCCTCGATGGAGCGCGCCGAGGTGGCCCCACCTGCGACAGATGATCAAGATAGCCAGCGGACGTAGGTACCGATACAGAAAAAGGTAGGGCAGGAACGCGAACAGAAAAGGCAGAAGCGGCACGTGTTTTCTCGCGAACAGAATCCGGCTGCGGACCATGTGACGCATATAGAAAGGACTGTTTAAACCGGCGGTCTGCGACCCCTTGTGGCGGACCACCGCCCTGGACTCCAGATAGAGTTTGTAGCCGGCTTCCCGCGCCCTCACTCCCCAGTCGAAGTCATCGAAGTAGCAAAAATAGTCCTCATCCATCAGTCCGACGTGCTCCAGCACGGCGCGTTTGACGACGAGTGCCGTTCCCGTGACGTACGGCATCTCGGCCGTAGCATCGTATTGACCCCTGTCCTCTTCCCCGTGTCCGATGAGAAACCCCTGGGCCAGCCACGGTATCGTACGCGTACCGGCCGAGTCGAGCATCTTGCCCTTTCCATACTGGTATATCTTCGGACCCACCATGCCGATATCTTCTGCACCTTCCGCCGCTCGAACGAGGATGTCCAATACGTCCGGATCTACAACCGTATCGTTGTTCAACAGGAAGACATAATCCGTACCGGTCGCAAGCGCGTGGCGCATACCCTGGTTACAGCCCCCGACGAATCCCAGGTTTTTGTCGTTGCGAATGAGCGTGACCGGGATCTTTACGTCGCTCCAGCGCTCGATGGCGTCCGGCGACCCATCGGTCGATCCGTTGTCCACCAGGACTACGGAAAACGAGGGGTAGGTCAGGCGCGCGACGGAGTCCAGGCACTCCAGCGTGTCCGCTTCCCGGTTCCAGTTGAGTATGACGATCGTTACGTGGGGAAGAGATGAACGCATAGACCAGGTTTAGCTCGTTTTTTGAAGTGGAATGCCCATCCTTCTTGCCCAGCCCCGAACGTACTCCTTTTCCTGCTTCTCCAACAAGGAAAACGCATAACAGAGGTAGGCCGCGCCTCCCAGGAGGATCAGCGCGATGCTGATCCAGATGTTGTCGAAGGTCCACCTGGCCGCGCCGAAGAAGACCGCCGAAATAGCGATGAGGAGGACGTAGGGTTTCCAGGGGAGGAGCGCGCTTGCGGGCTGCTTCAGCAGCCGGGCGTACCGGGCCAGGTAGTAGATCCATCCCGCGGCGGTCCCGCACAGATTGGCCAGGGCCGCGCCCCAGAGGCCGAAGGCCTTGATGAAGACCAGGTTTCCCGCGACGTTTACGATCAGCATGGCGGCCGCGGCCTGGACGATGACGGCGTTCCGGTTGAGGGCCCGGGCGAGCACGTCCGGGCTGTTGAAGCGGAGCAGGAGGAGCAGCGCGTAGATGCCCAGGACCCGGTGGCCCTCGAAGTAGGCGTCCGGGAGGATGAGCCGGTACAGCACGTCGGAGAAGAGGAAGACGAGGATCCCCGCGGGGACGATGGCGATCATGCCGTAGGTCGAGCACTTGCGCCACAGGGCCGCCATGGACGGATGATCGCCGCCTTCGGCGTATCCCACGTAGGTGGAGAAGAGCACCGACCCGAACACGCTCATCAGGATGCCGGCGATGGGCAGTTCGATGGCCGACACGCTGTAGATCGCGAAGCTGGAAGCGCCCAGGAAGGCGCTGATCATGATCTTGTCCAGGCTGGCGTTAATGAAGGGAATGAACCCGGCGATTCCCAGTCCCAGGGCGTAGCGGTACTGGGCTCCGGCCTCGATGCCCCTCAGCCGGAAGGACAGCAGTTTACCGCTGAGCAGGACGAGTCCGTAGAGGAGGGTCTGGAAGGCCTCCAGGAACACGATCAGGACGATGAGTCCGTAGATGGACGAGATCAGGCCGGAGAACAGCGTGGCGGCGATGGCCGTGATGCGCAGCAGGTACTGGAACACGCGGAGCCCGCTGGCGGCACCCGTGCGACCGGTTCCGACCAGGACGTTGTGGGCGGCCACGTTTACGAACAGGAACAGGGCGATCAGGAGGTAGGCGCCGACCTCCCGGAGATAGGGGCCCAGTTCCGTGTGGACGAGCAGGTAGGGCTTGACGAGAAGATGAAACAGCAGGAGGAGGGCCAGGAAGATCGCCACGCAACCGGCCAGGGTGTTTCCCACGTACCTGCGGGCGTCCGCCGCGTATTTCCCCGAAATGAAGTAGAAGACGCTCTCGATCAGCCCGGTGGCGAACAGGTACGCGAAACCGGCGGTCAGGATACCGTACCGATAGGGGGCCAGGTGTTCCGGGTCGAAGAAATGGGCGACGACGATCGACTGGAGTACCTGGAGCGCGCTCGCGGCGAGTAGCGCGACATAGAGGATGACCGCGGCGTTGCGTTTTGACATGGGCCCGTCAGGCGGTGGACCTGCACCGGCGGTAAGGCTCAGACTCCGTCCCTCAGGATCTCCGCGACAGCGTTGACGGCGCGGTCCGCCTCGTCCAGGGTATTGTAGATATGGGGGGAAAGCCGGACATTGGGTCCCATGCCCGCGCCGGCGATATGGTACTTCGCATAAAGCTTGTCGAAGACCTTGCGCGGATCGAGCTCGCCCGGCCTGAAGATGACGACGCCGGCGGATAGCGCGGGATCCATGGACGTGGAGAGTTCCACGCCCGGCAGGCCGAACAGGCCTTCCTTGATGGCCGTGGCCACCTGGCGCATGCGGGCCTCCAC
>JAJECR010000065.1 GCA_022821935.1 Candidatus Latescibacterota bacterium | reverse complement strand
CGGAAATGCCGGAAGTGCCAGTGGAGGCGCCTTCCCAGCCGGTGATCGGCATACCGGAACCCGTGGATGACGCCGAAGTGTCCGCCGAGATGACGATCGCCACGCAGACCGAAATGAGCCAGAGCATCGCGCCGGTGATCCAGGACATCGAGGAGGAGAACATCATCATCGAGGCGCCGGAGGAAGAGAACATCCGGATCGAGGACGATGCGCTGCCTCAGCCCGATGAATTCGTACCTTTTGAAACAGGCCCCGTGCCTGTTACCCAGGTAAACCCCGAGTACCCGGAGCTGGCCCGCAGGGCGGGCCTTGAAGGAACGGTCTATGTTAAAATCCTGGTTGACAGAGAAGGCAGGGTCCGCGACGCCATCCTGATGAGAGATGTCGGTGGCGGATTGGGCGAAGCAGCCGTGGAGGCCGTTAAGAAATGGGTGTATACGCCGGCTATTCAGAACAACCGGCCCGTGGCCGTCTGGGTGGCTCAGCCGGTTATCTTCAGTCTGCGATGAATTAAGCCCGTGGTACATGTGACTACGTGGACCGCTGGCGGCATGCGGCACTGTATTCGTTTAGGTTTAGCTGAACAGAGGGCGGGTTCCTGACCCGCCTTCTGTGTGTGTGGACGGAATGTTTACGATCATATGACGGTTATTTAACCGTTGTGTTTACCATGGAGCATCTCAAGGGAGAAGGTACCGGGATATGAACGAGCTGATGTACGCTGTGATTGGCGCGGGTCTGCTGGGATTGATTTACGCCATTTGGAGGACGGCCTGGATCAACGGACAGGATGAAGGAACCGACCGGATGAAATCCATCGGCGCCAGCATTTCCGAGGGCGCGATGGCCTTCCTCAAGGCGGAGTACCGGGTACTGGCGATTTTCGTCGTGATCGTGGCCGCGCTGCTGGCCGTGGCGAACATGGGCAAGGTCGAGTCGAGCGCGCTCATCGCCCTGTCCTTCGTCACCGGCGCTTTCGCTTCGGGGCTGGCGGGTTTCCTGGGCATGCGCGTGGCCATTCGGGCCAATACGCGGACGACCCACGCGGCGCGGACCGGTCTGGCCCGGGCGCTGCACGTGGCCTTTGCCGGCGGCTCGGTCATGGGACTGAACGTGGTGGGCCTGGGCGTGCTGGGCCTCGGCGGCCTGTTCATCCTCTACACGGGGTTCTTCGGCATTGACGAGTCCGGTATCGGCCGGGTGCTGAACGTCATTTCGGGCTTTTCACTGGGGGCCTCGTCGATCGCCCTCTTCGCCCGTGTGGGCGGCGGCATCTATACCAAGGCGGCCGACGTGGGCGCCGATCTGGTGGGCAAGGTGGAAGCCGGGATTCCCGAGGACCATCCCCTCAACCCGGCGGCCATCGCCGACAACGTGGGCGACAACGTGGGCGACGTGGCGGGCATGGGCGCCGACCTCTTCGAGTCCTACGTGGGATCCATCGTCGGCTCCATGGTGCTGGGCGCCGGCATCCTCGTGGCGGGCGTCTACGATCCGATCTTCATCACCCTGCCCCTGATCATCGCGGGCGCGGGCATCATCATCTCGATCCTCGGCACCTTCATGGTCTCCGTCAAGGAGGGCGGCAATCCCCAGTCCGGACTGAACAAAGGCGAATTCGGATCCTCCGCGATCATGGTTGCCGTGATGTACCTGCTCATCGACTACCTGCTGCCCGGCGAATTCACCCTGGGCGGCGAGACCTACTCCAGCCTGGGCGTTTTCATCGCCACGACGATCGGCCTGATTGCCGGGCTCGGCATCGGCCTGATCACCGAGCACTACACGGGCACCCACACCGGTCCGGTGACGTCCATTTCACGGCAATCGGTAACGGGTACCGCGACCAACATCATCGCGGGTCTGGGCATCGGCATGCGGTCCACGGCCATACCCATCCTGATCATCGCCGCGGGCATCATGGGCGCCTACTACTGCGCCGGACTGTACGGGATCGCCATGGCGGCCCTGGGCATGCTGTCTAACACGGGGATCCAGCTGGCGGTGGACGCCTACGGCCCCATTTCCGACAACGCGGGCGGCGTGGCCGAGATGGCCGAGCTGCCCCCCGAGGTCCGGCAGCGCACCGACAAGCTCGACGCGGTAGGCAATACGACCGCGGCCATCGGCAAGGGGTTCGCCATCGGCTCCGCGGCGCTGACCGCGCTGGCGCTCTTCGCGGCCTACATGGTGCAGGTCGGCATCACGAGCATCGACATCGCCAATCCCCGCGTCATGGCGGGACTCTTCGTGGGCGGCATGCTGCCCTTCCTCTTTTCCGCCCTGGCCATGAACGCCGTGGGACAGGCGGCCATGGCCATGATCGAAGAGGTCCGGCGCCAGTTCAACGCCATCCCGGAGCTCAAGGCGGCGCTTTCGGTGATGAAGAAGAACGAAGGGAAAGACGAAGGGGAATGGACCCAGGAGGACCGGGACGTCTTCGAGGCGGCCAGCGGCAAACCGGAATACGCCCGTTGCGTGGAGATTTCCACCAAGGCGGCTATCCGGCGCATGGTGCTGCCCGGCCTGCTGGCCGTATTGACGCCCGTCGTCGTGGGATTCGTCTTCGGTGCGGAGACTCTAGGCGGCCTCCTGGCCGGCGTCACGGTCTGCGGCGTGCTGATGGCGATTTTCCAGGCCAACGCGGGCGGCGCCTGGGACAACGCGAAGAAGATGATCGAAGAAGGGCTGACCATCGACGGCGTCCGGTACGAGAAGGGCTCGGAAGCCCACAAGGCGGCCGTCGTGGGCGACACCGTGGGCGACCCCTTCAAGGACACGTCCGGTCCTTCGCTGAATATCCTGATCAAGCTGATGTCGGTGGTGTCCCTAGTCATCGCCCCGCTCATCGCCCTATAGCCGCGTGACTGTGTAATCCTGAAGCCGCGTTGTCCTGAAGCCGCGTGGCCCTTAAGCCGACCATGATTTCTTTTTGTTCCTTCCTTGGCAGGCGCGTCCTCTGGGCGCTGACGAATATCGGCGACTTCGGCATGATGATGGTCGAAGTCGTCCGGAACCTGCCCCGCATCCGGACATACTGGGGATTGATGGTCCACCAGATGTTCG
>JAJECR010000185.1 GCA_022821935.1 Candidatus Latescibacterota bacterium | reverse complement strand
CATTTCGAGATACACCGTATCGAGGCCGTGGCCATAGTTGCCCCTGCCTGTACGGCCGATCACGCCCGCCCGGTATCGTCTGTCCATTCAAAAACCTTCCTTCTTTTTCTCGATAGCGGGTGCTCGTCAGTCACTGCCCATTAATGGCTGCTCGTTATCGGTTGCTCGTTAGTGGCTGCCCGTTAGTGGCTGCCCGCCGGGGATCGCTCACGGGACCGGCAGTAGCCAGCCCGCAAGGTTCAGGACCAGCAGAAAGCTTAAAATGGCGTAGTCGCGCCAGATAAAGGGGAAAGATAGGAACTCTGTTCTCTTGCCCCGCATGCCGAAACCCTTGGATTCGAGCGCCATGGAGAGCAGATCGGTGTCCCGGATCGCATACACGAATATGGGCACCAGCAGCGGGACGTATTTGCGGGCCCGCTGCAGCACATTCCCGCTCTTGAGATCAAGGCCCCTTGCCTGCTGCGCCTGGACGACCGTGCCTATACGGGTAAAAAACAGGGGAACGAGCCTAAAGGCAAGAGAGAGCGCAAAGCTCACGGCAAATGGGAGCCCGATGGCCCTGAGTCCGTGGGCGAACTCCTCCACTTTCGTGCAGGATACGAAGATCATGCCGGAAACGAGCATGGCCTCGAGCCGAAATCCCATGGCGAACCCGAACCGTATGGACTCCACGGAGAGGGTAAACAGACCAAGGGACCAGAATGGTTCCCCGACGCGCCTGAACAGAGACCACGACACGACGCTGAAAACCAGCACGGTGATCATGAGCGGCAGGATGCGCCGGAGGTTTTTGAACGCGCCGGCCGAACGGGCCAGCAGCAGCACCCCCGAAAGGATGATCAGCTGGTACCCGGGCGACTGAAAAGCCACGGTAAGGATCAGCAGCAGCGCCAGTCCCACGATCTTCGTCGAGGGATGGAGCCGGTGCAACAGTGAATCAGAGGGTATATAGAGTACCATCTTTATCCATCGGGACGTTCAAGGCAGTCGACGATCTCATTGACGGAACGCACTACGAGTCCGAATTCATATCCGAGACGCACGGCCTCGGGCGCCTCCAGGTACAACGACTCCAGCAGCTCCGGATCGCTGAAACACGACCGGACGTCCCCGTCCCGGACGACGCGTCCCCCGGACATGATGACGCAGCGATCAGCATACTCGGCGACGACCCACATGGAGTGGGTGATCATGACGACGGTCCTGCCGGATTCGTTGAGACGACGGATGAGGTTCAGGATGGCGACCTGGCCGTGATAGTCCAGCCCGGTCGTCGGCTCATCCAGGATGAGGATCTCGGGGTCCGTGGCCAGCACCGACGCCACGGCCAGTTGCTGTCTTTCTCCCCGGGTCAGATTGAAGGGGTCCTCTGCGTCACGGCCCGCAAGGCCGGTTACGGCCAGTGCCGCGTCCACCTTCTCCCGGACCGTTTCTTCGGGAAGACCGTAGTTACGGGCGCCGAAGGCGACTTCGTCCAGCACGGTATTTGCGAAAATCTGATGATCCGGATTCTGAAACACAAATCCGACCCGTCGTCCCAGATCGCGCAGGGTCCACTCGGCGGTCGACTTTCCAAGGACCCGGACCGCTCCCTCAGTCGGGCCGTGCAGTCCGTTGAGGTGCTTGGCGAGCGTCGTCTTCCCGCAGCCGTTCTGTCCGACCAGGGCAACGAATTCACCGGCCTTGATGTCCAGGGAAACGCCGTCCACCGCGGGTTGCGCGTCTCCATACTGAAAGACCAGGTCTTCGATCTGAATCACGGAATCGGCTGATGCTGGCTTCCGCCTGCCGTTCAGGTTCGCCTGGGCGGACTCCTTAACCCGCCATCCGGCCGAGCGGATACGGTTCGCTGCCTCCCGGATGGTCAATGCATCGGTTTCCAGGCCCAGCCTGGACAGCAACACGGTGGTCTGGAGCGGACGGACGCCATACCGCTCAATGCGCAGGGGATCGGAGAGCATCTCCCCGGGCGGTCCCTCGCAGACGATCCTTCCTTCGTGCATCAGCAGGATTCTGTCCGCGGACAGCACGTGTTCGGTCTCGTGCTCGACCAGGATGATGCCCTCGATTTCATTCCGGAGGACCTGCGCAAGCTTGAAGACGCCTCTTTTCCCGATGGGGTCCAGATCGGTCGTCGGCTCGTCCATAACGACCAGCGCGGGGCGGCCCGCGAGTACCGACGCGATGGCCAGCCGCTGTTTTTCACCTCCCGACAGACTGGAGGGATCCCGCTGTTCGAAGCCCGCGAGGCCGACGCGTTCCAGCGCCTGTTCGACGCGGGTCCGCATTAGATCGCGATCCACGGCGAAGTTCTCAAGGGCAAAAGCCGTTTCCAGTTCCACGTTGGTGGAAAACAGCTGCGCCTCGAAGTCCTGGAATACCAGGCCGATGACGCGGGCCAGTTCGTAGACCTGCGGATGGCCGGACTGCCGGCTGCCGGCTACTTCAAAAGTGCCGTCCAGTCTGCCCTTGATAAAGGAGGGAATAAGCCCGTTTAGGCAGCGGCACAGGGTGGATTTACCCGCGCCCGTCTCACCGACAATTACTGTAAACTCGCCGCGACGATGACTGTAGGTGATCTGGTCGAGTGCGGGTTTCCCGGCGTCCCGGTAGGTGAAGGCAAGGTCGTTAAGCGTGAGGATCGGCTGATTCAAGAGATCTCGTACTTGGACGGAATTCACCGTGTGTGGGCGTGTGTGGAGACCGCGCAGATGTTAGCGGATGACCGGGCGTTTGTCAATACCGGTAAATCGGGAGCATCCATGACCTGAAGACGGGAAGACGGGATCCCGTGCTGGTCTGCGGTTTATAAGAAGCCTGCTGAGAAGAAAGAAATGTCCCTTGACCCTTGTTAAAACGCTACAGTATAGTAAGTTACCAGTTCCAAAGTCACTCCAGACCAGTCTGACATTAAGTTATACGACTCGTAAAGTCCTGGTTCGGGCAGTTATCCATGACATGGCCCCGGGAAGCCATCATGTTACGATTTTGCCTGCTTGTTCCTCTCATCTTCATCTCGGCATGTTCCCTGGTCCCAAGCCGGAATCTCCCCGTACTCGAATCGGTTCCGGATTTGCCTGGCGAGTTCTCCGGCAGCGAGGATTCCGGTACCTACCAGCCGCTGGACTGGTGGAAATCATTCGAAGACCCGGTCCTCGACCGGGTAATCGAAGAGGTGCTTGCTTCGAACTTCGACCTGGCCGGAGCGGTGGCCCGGGTTCAGCAGGCACGAAGTCGGGCGGGCATAGCCCGGGCATCGGTATTTCCGTTGCTTCAACCTTCCGTTAGCATCAACGACTTCGACGGTCCGACAAATGCGGGTATCGGAGCCCAACTGGAAGAAGTCGGGCTGGATTCCGACGCCCTGGGTGCGGCGGGTGTAAACATCCCGGACCGGCTCGGTCTGACGACATACACCCTGAGCGTGGA
>JAJECR010000055.1 GCA_022821935.1 Candidatus Latescibacterota bacterium | reverse complement strand
ATTGGCGGACTTCCCGGCGCCGGTGCCACCATGGGCACGGTGACCAACATCCGGGCCGGCGGCGCCACGCGCCTGTCCGGCGCATTGCGATCCCTGATCCTGCTGGTACTTCTCATGGGCCTGGGTTGGGTCGTCGAACCGATCCCGCACGCTGTACTCGCGGGCATACTGATGAAGGTTGGCTGGGACATCGTCGACTGGCGGATCCTGACGCGGGTCCACCGTCTACACAGGGAACACCTTTTCATCCTGCTGCTCACCCTGGGGCTGACCGTTTTCGTCGACCTGATCACCGCGGTAGCGATAGGACTGATCGTCGCGGGCATGGCCCACGCCCGGAAACTGGAAAACCTGGAACTTGACAGCGTGGTGTCCGTGCCGCTGCTCGACCGGCAGTTTTTCACCCAGGAGGACGACACCGCCAGCATGGATCAGTTTATGGCCCGGGTCGGGCTGGTTGCGCTCAGGGGAAGTTTCACTGTCGCTTCGTCCAAGAAACTGGTGGGAGTGATCAGCGAGGACATCAAGGATCACGACGTCGTCATCTTCGATTTCTCCGGGGCCACGTACATTGATGACAGCGCGGCCATGGTCGTCGAACAGCTCATGGATGTCGCCACCAGCGAGGACACAAAGTTCATCGTCCTGTCCCTCTCCGGATCCGTCGAGGAGACCCTTTCCGCCCTCGGCATCATCCAGCGCGTACCGGAAGCACACATCGTGAACACGCTGGATGAAGCGCGTGAAATCGCCAGGAAAATGCTCGGCATGTAATCCTGATTGGATACATGAGCAAGACGAGGGCGCATGTCTGCACAGAGAAGATCGCACTGGCCGTTTTGTTTGAACGCGCTCGTCGCCCTGTTGTTGACTTCGTCCTGCAGTGATGGTCCGTCCGGTCTTCCCGGACATCCATTCGTAGAGACCATCCCCGGGGAAGAAGCGGCAGCCAGGCCACTCCCGGCGGATGCGGCGCCGCCCGAACGCCAGGTGTACCGCTACTTTTCAAACGAACCCTCCAGCCTGGACGTCAGCGTCGCCCTGTACGAATCCCTGGGCAGCGCGTTCCTGTTCGATCGCCTCTGCATGGTCGACGAGAACGAAGAACTCATTCCAGGCGCGGCGGACCGGTGGGAGCGTTCGCCCGACGGAAGAACATGGACGTTCCACCTCCATCCCGGTGCGCGCTGGAGCGATGGCACGCCCGTCACCGCCCACGACTTCGTATACACGTACAAGCGCCTGCTCCACCCGGACAGCGGCAACGTGTATGCCTTCTTCTACTATGACATCAAGGGCGCCAGGGCATACAACCAGCGTGAGATCGACGACACGGAACTGCTCGGCGTACGGGCGATTGACGACCTGACCTTCGAAATCGAAACCGAAGAACCCTGTGCCTATCTGCCTTACGTGACCTCGTACACGGCCTCTTCGCCGGTACCGCGATGGCAGGTGGAGAAATACGGCAGGCGATGGACGGAAGCCGGACGGTGTGTGAGCAACTCCGCCTTCCGGTTGGATGAATGGGTTCAGGGCAAGTACATGACCTTCCGGCTCAATCCGCATTACAAAGGGAACAATCCGGGCCATTTCAGGAAGATCGTCCGCCTCTTCTCGGGAACGGCGGGGACCGGTAGCGCGTCCGGTGGCGTGGGCCTGCTGCCGTACGAGAACGACGAGGTGGACCTGGTCGGCGTGGGCAGCCCGGCCGATCTCGACCGCATCAGAAACGACCCTGAACTGAGCGGACAGCTCTGGAAGTTCAACGGCGTGTCCACCGTATACCTGTTTTTCAAAACCCGGGAGCCGCCCTTCAACGATGTCCGCGTACGTCAGGCCATCGCCAGGGCCATCGACAAGCAGACCATCGCCGACGTGCTGTTCAAGGGGGCCGTTCGGCCGGCCTACGGCATGCGTCCCCCCAATTTCCCCGGATATGCCGGCGAACGCCTGAAGCGCTTCCAGACGTTCGATCCGGAGACCGCGCGCCGGCTGATGGCCGAAGCCGGATATCCCGGCGGCAAGGGATTCCCCGCCATCGAGATCTGGTTGCGCGACGCACCCCCTTCCTCGCAGAGTGGCCAGGCCGCGCAGATGATCCAGGAACAACTGCTCGAAATCCTCGGTATCCGGCTCGAAATCCGAAACATGCAGGCAAACGCCTTCAATCAACTGATGTACGAATGGGAGATACCGGTCGGCATGGTCGGTTACGGCGCCGACTTCTCCGATCCGCAGAGCCTGCTCGGCGTTCCCTGGCGCTCGCAGCCCAGGGGATTCACCCGGCACGACTGGACCAACGCCCGTTTCAACGACCTGATCGACCGGGCCCGGGGGGAACCTGATCGTGGCCGGCGGATGCAGCTCTACGAAAAGGCGGAAAGGATACTTGTTTCCGACGTCGTCGGCGCATTTCTGTGGCACGACCACCGGTTTCAGCTCCGCAAACCTTGGCTCAAGGGGCTGAAACAGGACCGTGCGGGTTTCTATCCCTTCTGGGAAAACAATACCGTGTACACCGAGATGTACATCGGCAAAGAGAGACTGGACGGTTGAAAGGACCTGCGACATGGACGACCCACATCGTATAGACGGGGCCATTGCGGTCGTGACCGGCGCGGCCCAGGGTCTCGGCCTGGGTATCGCGGAGCGGCTTGGGCGCAACGGCGCGACCGTGGTGATGGCGGATCTGCAGCGCGAGAAGGCCGAGGAGGAGGCCGGGAAGCTCCGTGAGCAGGGATTGGCGGCAGTTCCCGGGTACCTGGACGTATCGGACAGCGTCTCGGTAAACGCCTTCTTCGGTGAAGTCGCCGAAGCGCACGGAAGACTCGACATCCTGGTCAACAACGCCGGGGTCGGCCAGAAGGTAGCGCCGGTAGTCGAACTGGACGACGGAGAGTGGGACCGTGTCATCCGGGTCACGCTGACCGGGACCTTCTACTGCTGCCGCGCCGCGGGCGGGATCATGGAGCGGCAGGAGTCGGGCGCCATCGTGAATATCTCATCCATCAACGGACAGAACCCGGCGGCGCTCGTCGCGGCCTACAACGCGGCCAAAGAAGGCGTCATCAGTCTCACGCGGACCCTGGCGCTGGAACTGGCGGCCTACGGGATACGTGTGAACGCCGTCTGTCCGGGGCCCGTCTACACCGAGTTCAACCGGTCGAACATGGCCCAGCGCAGCAAGACGCTGGGATTGACCGAGGAAGAGATGATCGAACGGATTCGCGGCGCCATCCCGCTCGGAAGGTGGGGCGAGCCGGAGGATATCGCCAACGGGGTGGCGTTCCTGTGCAGCCCGGCGGCAAGCTGGATCACCGGAGAAGTGCTGCGGGTGAGCGGCGGCATGGAAGGCGTGGCCGCCGCGCCGGGGAGGCGGGATCAATAAATAACTGATTGTCCACTACGTATACAGTACGGATGCATTATGAATACTGTTACATGTTGGGGTTTTAGTTGTTTATGTCGTATATTACTTGTGTATTGAAATTCGAGTTGGACCACAATCCAACGACTATCTTGTGTAACCTCACATGAGGCTTTGGACACAAACCGATTTCAGTTTGTTACCGCGATGACTGACCCATATCCTATCTTGGCGGTGGAACAGAAAGGGATTGGTACTACTGAAGAGATGGGGAGTAAGTCCAAGTTCTGGCACTTCAATCCAGAGGGTGAAGAGGTTTACTGGTTATTTAAGTATCCTCGAAACAATACGGGTGAACACTGGGCGGAAAAGATAGCTGCTGAAGTCGCGAATCAAGTTAATGTACCGCATGCGAGAGTAGAATTAGCAGTATTTGAGGATATCAAAGGATCTTCGACAAAGTCGTTTGTATCGGATCGACAGGAATTGATCCATGGAAATCAGTTGTTAAGTTGGTATGTGTCTGGATACGACCCAGAGCAGGAATATGATCAATCGAGCCATACACTTACGAATATCTGGAGCGTAATCGATCAGGTATTTAAGCATCATAAATCTAAAAAAACCGCCAAGTTACGTCTCGCTGAATACTTCGTATTAGATGCATTGATCGGTAATACAGATCGTCACCATGAGAATTGGGGTATACTACGACAGCGAGTTGATAATCGATGGAAAGGATTTGTAGCTCCAACATTTGATCATGCTTCCTCTTTGGGGAGGGAGTTAAGAGATAGTCGCCGGGATGCTTTGCTTTCACAGAACCGAGTAGGCGATTATGTTGGAAGAGGACGTGGAGCTGTATATTGGACAGAAGACGACCAGCATGGCATCAGCCCTCTTGAACTGGTACGTCGGGCGGTTCTCTTGTATCCGGATGTTTTTCTTCCAGCACTGAGAAAACTTGAAAAGTTAAACGATGAATCTGTAAAGAAAATCGTAAGCCAAATACCTGGTGACTGGATATCTGAAACAGCAAGAACGTTTGCTATTGCCTTGATGCGATACAATAAAAAACAACTGCTGGAGTTAACATGATGAGCGAAAGAACTCTCTTCTTGGCTTGGCAGGACACCCGTCCGCAGGATACTCGTCCCAGTCGGGCGTGGTTTCCCGTGGGTCAGCTTGACGCTGATGTCGACCACAGTTTGTACCGATTCCGTTACATCAACGGTGCGAAGCGAGCACAGCAGGCCGCCGGCTTCACCCCACTTATCGAGTTTCCCAAGTTTGATGGTGATTATCATTCTAATGAGTTGTTTCCTTTGTTTCAGAACCGCGTAATGAACCGAACCAGGCCAGATTTCGCGGAATACTTACAGAGTCTCGATCTTCATGGTGAGGCGGATCCCATCGAGATTCTCTCAAGGAGTGGTGGCCAAAGAGTAACAGACACATACGAGGTTTTTCCGAAAATCGAGAAGCAGTCCGATGGGAGTTTTACATGCCGTTTCTTTTTACATGGATGGCGGCATATCAATCAGGCAGCAAAACAGCGCCTCGATCAACTGAATGATAATGAAGAACTGTATGTGACACTAGAATTGACCAATCCTGCTACGAAACTGGCTGTTCAGATCCAAACGACTGACTACCATTTGATTGGGTGGGCTCCGAGATATCTTGTGGAAGACTTGGTTAAGGCGATGGCTGAAGTTCCCCGATACGAAGCAAAAGTCGTATTGTTCAATCCACTACCCGTTCCTTCCAAACAACGAGTGCTTGTTGAGATGCAGGGACGTTGGATTGATCATAAACCTATGAGCGGTGATGACTTCCATCCATTGGTGAACTGAAATCAAGCCCGCAATTTGTCCTTGATTCATTTGTGACTACGTAATAACACGATGAAAACCCTATACCCCCTACACCCCCGCCATCATACTCATCACCGTGCCCTGGTCCGCTTCTTCGCGGGACAGTTCCCCCGCGATTCGTCCGGCTCGAAGCACCAGGATCCGTGTCGACAGGTTGAGTACCTCCGGCAATTCGCTCGACACGAGCACGATGGCTGTGCCCTCATGAGCCAACTGGTCGATCAGGGCGTGCATCTCCGACTTGGCGCCCACGTCCACGCCCCGGGTGGGCTCGTCGATCAGGAGGACCGGACACCGCGCGGCCAGCCACTTGGCCAGGACTACCTTCTGCTGGTTCCCGCCCGACAGGCCCGCCGTTTCATACCGGGCGTCGTCCGGCCGCACCGATAGCCGCTTAACGTATTCCCGCGCCAGGTCTTCTTCTCTTTTGCCGCGGATCCACCCAAAGCCGGAGCGGCGGTCCAGGGTGGGCAGCCCTATGTTCTGTTCAACGCGAAGCGAAAGGACGAGACCGAATCGCTTGCGGTCTTCGGGCACGAGCCCGATGCCCCGTCGCATCGCGTCGATAGGCCGCCGGATGCTCACCGGCCGGCCCTGAACGCGTATTTGCCCTTCGGCCATGGGATCCAACCCGAATATGGCCTGCAGCACTTCGGTCCGGCCTGCGCCCACCAGGCCGGCCAGGGCGAGCACTTCCCCGGACCGCACGGAAAACGACACGTTATCGAATTTACCCGGACTGGCGAGCCGATCCACGGACAGCATCTCCTCCCCGGGTTCGGTCTGCACGTGGGAAGGAAAGTAGGCCTCGAAGGTACGCCCGATCATCAGGTTGATCAGCGTGGCCCGGTCGAGGTCGGCGACCGGGCGGGTAGCCACGTGCCGCCCGTCGCGAAGCACCGTCACGGCGTCGCAAAGGCGGAAGATCTCGTCCAGGTCGTGGGAGATGTAGATCGACGTCACGCCCTTCGCTTTGAGCCGCCGGATATGCGCCCGTAACCGTTCCGCTTCCACGTGCGACAGGCTGCTGGCCGGTTCGTCGAAGACGATCACGCGGGCGCCGCTGCCCAGGGCCGCCGCGATCTGTACGAGTTGCTGCTGGGCGACGGGCAGTTCTCCGATGGGCGTTTCCACGTCCAGGTCGGCTTCAACCGACTCCAGCATTTTCCGGGCCCGGTCTTCCATCCTTTGATCGGAGACGAACCCTCCCCCGCCGGGCAGGGCGCCGAGGCACAGGTTCTCGGCGACGGACAGGTTCTCGCAGAACACGAGTTCCTGGTGGACCATGCCGATCCCCAGATCGAGGGCGTCCCGCGGTTCGTTGAATCGCACGGGCCGGCCGCCCACGCGTATCCGGCCGCCGTCCATACCGTAAATACCGGTCAGGATCCGCCCCAGCGTACTCTTGCCGGCGCCGTTTTCGCCCACCACGGCGTGACAGGTACCCGCTTCTATGTCGAAAGTGACGCCGTCAAGGGCCGTCACACCCGGAAAGCGCTTGGTGACCCGGTCGAAGGCTATGTATGCATCAGGCGCGTTGCGGTCCATGGCGTTACCGGGAAAGCGATGCGGGATCCGAGACACGCATCAGGATCACTCGTCCGAGGCCGGAAGGTCCTCCGAATCCTCAGCCCGCAGGTACCGCTCAGGCACGTCCGTGAATCCCCATCCCTGGAGCATCTTCGCCCATTCGCCGAGGTTCTCCTGCGACACGTGGACCAGTTCGAGGGGATTGATGACGGGGACGTCTTGCTTCAGGTGGATCTTCTCGACGATCAGGCGGACGGATTCGTACCCCCAAAGATAGGTGGGCTGTCCCCATAGCACCGGTACGATGCCCTGTTCGATGTAGGTCAACTGGGGCGGCAGTGCGTCTACGGAGATGATCTTCATGCGTTCGGGGTCCAGGTCGGTCAGCAGGGACTGGGTGAAAAGCGCCCATCCGCCGACCATGGCCCATCCGTCGATATCCGGATAGGCATTGTTTACCCGCACCACTTCTGCGGCGGCGTCCTGGGGGGTTTCAATGTGATAGAAGGTCCCCACGATCGAGATATCCGGGTACTCGGCGGCCTTCTGCAGAACGCCTTCCACCCGCTTGCGCAGGTTCGGCGCGTTCTGATTGCCCGCGAGGATGGCCACGCGGCCCTGGCCGTTCA
>JAJECR010000195.1 GCA_022821935.1 Candidatus Latescibacterota bacterium | reverse complement strand
ACCTGGTCACGGCGGAAATAGCGCGGCTGGCGGCCGGTGGTCCAACCCGGGACGAGGTGGCGCGGGCCCGTACGGTGTGGGAGTACCAGTACGTCTCGAGCCTGGAGCGTATCGGCGGTTTCGGCGGCAAGGCGGACCGGCTCAACGAGTCGAACACCTACAGGAACGATCCGGGATATTTCCACGTCGAACACGACCGGTTCCAGAGACTGACCGGGTCGGAGATCGCGGAAACGGTCAAACAGTGGCTGGTCTCCCGTCACGGTCTGCGGCTTCGGTACTACCCCGACACGCTTCCGCGGGTGGTCGATCAGGGCGCGTCGACGGACGCATCCGCCGAGTCGTCCGCCGAGCCTCTGGATCGATCGTGCGTACCCGTGCTGGGTACGGACACACCTTTCCAGACGCCCGTGGTGCACGAGGAACGGCTCGACAACGGGCTCGAGATTCTGATCGTTGAACACCACGATCTGCCCAAGGTCGCCGTGTCGCTGGCCGTGAAGTCGGGCAGCGTACACGATGCGCCGGAGCAGAGCGGCGCGGCACAGCTCATGCTGCAGACCATGGACAAGGGCACGCGGGGGCACGGGGCGCTGGCGATCGACGAATCGCTGAGCCGGCTGGGCACGGTAATACGAAAATCCATGTATCTCGAATCCGCCCGGGTCGGACTGGACGTGCTTACCGGCAACCTGGCTTCCGCCATGGCCCTCTTCGCGGAGGTCGTGCGCAGCCCCCAGTTTCCCGAAGAGGAAATTGAACGGGAGCGGCACCGGCACCTGGACCACCTGGCGCAACTGGCCTCCCATCCCGGATCGCTTGCCCAGCGGCTATGCCCCAGGCTGGTCTTCGGCGGCGAGCATCCATACGGGCGTCCCGTACAGGGTTACGCGTCCGCGGTGGCCGAGTTGACGCGTTACGACATCGCCCGGTCCTACGAAGATAACTGGCGGCCGGACCAGTCCGCCCTGGTGTTCGTGGGAGACATCGCCCGCGACCAGGCGATGAAACTGGCGGAGCATCGGTTCGGATCCTGGAAGGGTGACGTCAGGCCGGCCGTTACGGCGCCGGATCCCTCCTCTGACCGCAAGGTGAACCGGACCTGGCTTGTCGACCGTCCCGGCGCGCCTCAGACAGTGGTCTGCCAGTTTGTCGAGGCGCCGAGGCGCGACACGCCCGATTACCACGCCCTTCGACTCGTAGACGCGGTCTGGGGCGGTGGTTTCCAGTCCCGCCTGAACCTGAACCTGCGGGAAGAAAAAGGCTATACATACGGCGTATCGACCACGCTGGGCCTGCTCGCCGCGGCCGGCTACTGGAAGGCGCAGACGTCGATCCAGGCGGACAAGTCCGGTGAGGTCGTGCAGGAGTTGATGTCTGAAATGCGGGGGCTGGCCGGAGAACGGCCGGTAGGCGGGGAGGAACTGGAGGAGGCGCGGACGGGGCGGATCAGGGGTTACGCCCAGCAATTCGAATCCCTGCGGCGCATCGCGGGAAGTATCGGCGGACTCTGGAGTTCGGAAAGGCCCATGACGGACATACGGGATGCGGTGGAAAACCTCGAGTCCGTCACGCTGGAGGACGTGCGTACGGCCGCCCGGCAGTACCTCAAACCGTCGCGCGCGGGCTTCCTGCTCGTGGGCGACCGGGCTATGATCGAGGCACAGTTGGGCGAAAAGGGACTTGCCGAGGCGGAAGTGCTGGACCCGGACGAGCTTTAAGGGAGGTGGGAACCATGACGGACCATCCATTCGATCAGCACATAGAAACCGCCTGGACGATTCCATCTTCCTGGTACACCGACCCGGATTTCCTGCGGCGGGAATACAGGGAAGTCTTCAGGAAGACCTGGCAACTCGTGGGACGGGCCGACCAGGTGGCCCGCATCGGAGATTATTTCACGGTGGATGTGGCGGGTGAGCCGGTGGTCATCGCCCGGGGGGCCGACGACGAGGTCCGCGGGTTCTTCAACGTGTGCAGGCACCGCGCGGGGCCCGTGGCGCTCGAACAGGGCAACCGGAAGACCTTCGTCTGCTACTACCACGGGTGGACCTACAACCTGGACGGATCGCTGCGCCACGCGCCGGAATTCGAGGACGTGCAGGCCCTCGACCGCTGCGCCATGGCGCTGAAGCCAGTGCGCGTGAGCCAGTGGGGGCCCCTGCTTTTCGTCAACCTGGACGAGACGGCGCCGCCCCTGGAGGCCTTCCTCGGCGATATCGGGAAACGGGCCGTCGGCCATCGCATCGGCGAGATGAAATGGGCCATGCGCCGGGACTACGAGATGGACTGCAATTGGAAGGTATACGTGGACAACTACCTGGAAGGGTATCACCTGCCCGTCGTCCACCCCGGGCTCTACCGCGAGATCGACTACGACGCCTACCGGGTGGAACCCTTCCGGTACTACTCCATCCAGCACGCGCCGATTCGCGGGAAGGACAAGAAGGGCTACAAGGGCCCGCGCCGTTACGTGCCGACGGAGCAGGACCAGAACGACACGCAGTACTACTGGGTCTTTCCCACCCTGATGCTCAACATCTACCTGGGCCAGATGCAGACCAACCTAGTGGTTCCGCTGGGCCACGAACGCTGCCTGACCATCTTCGAATGGTACCTGTCGCCCGACATGGAGCAGGACGTGGACAACCTGGTCGACTTTGGCGACGAGATCCAGGAAGAAGACATCTTCATCTGCGAGCACGTGCAGCGGGGACTTCAGTCCGAGTCCTACAACCAGGGCCGGTTCTCCGTCAAGCGGGAGAACGGCGTCCACCACTTCCACTCGCTGATGAACGAGTTCATGAACGGCGCGGAATAAGACGGAAATGGGTTGGTCGCGTTTTTGCGCAAACCGCGCCACGGAAGCCGCGCAACGTTTCCGCTGAATACGCAAGGTCCCGCAACCGGACCGGCCTCCCGCCGGACGCCGCAACCTACCTCGCGTTGCGCCTTCGCAGCCACTCCACGGTCAACAGGAACACTACGGCGAAGACGATGAGGAAGACGGCCACGGCCAGGATGGCGGGGCTGATTTCCTCGCGGATGCCCGACCACATCTGGCGCGGAATGGTGCGTTGCTCGATCCCGCCCATGAAGAGCACGACGACGACCTCGTCGAAGGACGCGGCGAAGGCGAAGATCGCCCCGGATACGACCCCCGGCGCGATCAGCGGGAGTTGCACGCGCCGGAAGATGCGCAGGGGACCGGCACCCAGGCTCGCGGCCGCCCGCGAAAGGTTCGTGTCGTACCCGGCCAGCGTAGCGGTGACCGTGATCACGACGAAGGGCGTGCCCAGGGCGGCGTGGGCGAGAATCAATCCGAGGTGGGTCTGGGTCAGGCCCAGGTTCGAGTAGAAGAAGAACATCCCCGCGGCCGATATGATCACGGGCGTGACCATGGGCGAGATCAGCAGTCCCGTGGCGAAACGGCGCGCGGGCATGGCCGCGTTCGACAGGCCCAGCGCGGCGAGCGTGCCCAGCACGGTCGCGAGGACTGTCGCGGAGACCCCGATCAGCAGGCTGTTCACGAGGGCCCGCGACCATTCCTCGTCCACGACGATCTGCCGGTACCACCTGAGCGACCAGGCGTCCGCGTCGAGGCGCAGCATGCCCTCCGTGAAGGTGAAATAGGGCTCGGCGTTGAAGCTCAGCGGCACGATCACCAGGATCGGCGCGATCAGAAAGGCGAAGACGAGCGCGCAGAATCCCAGGTAGGCGGCGCGCCAGAATCCATGGTCGGTGATCGCCATCAGCCCAGCCTCATCCGTTCGATGCCCACGAGCCGGTCGTACAGGACGTACAGCCCCGCCACGCAAACCAGCAGGATGCCGCCCAGGGCCGCCGCGAGACTCCAGTTCAGAGACGTCTGCATGTGGAAGGCGATCATGTTGGAGATGAGTTGTCCGCTGCTGCCGCCCACCAGCGCAGGCGTAATGTAATACCCGATGGCCAGGATGAAAACGAGCAGGCAGCCGGCGCCCACGCCGGGCAGGGTCTGGGGCCAGTACACGCGCCAGAACGATTGCCACGGAGTCGCGCCCAGCGATTCCGCCGCGCTCGTCTGAACCCGCGGAATGGCGGTCATGACCGAGTAGAGGGGCAGTACCATGAAGGGCAGCAGCACGTGGGTCATGGCCACGAAGGTGCCGGTCATGTTGTAGATCATGGCGATCCGG
>JAJECR010000197.1 GCA_022821935.1 Candidatus Latescibacterota bacterium | reverse complement strand
GACATCCCCACGCCCTTGTCCCGCATCCAGTAGGAGAGGAAGAGCTGGCCAAAGCCGCCGGCGCCGGCGAAGACAATGGCGGTCAGGACCGTGGACAGGTCGGCGGGATCCCAGTTCGCGGGCCTGTGGTAGCCGGGCGTGAGCAGGACGCCGAAGAATTCGCCCGCCACGTCCAGTACCGGCCGCTGGAACACGGCGAAGGCGATCCCCACCATCGTGATGACGACCACCGCCATGGTCAGCCGTTCCACGATCAGGTAGACCACCCGGCCCATGAACAGGGCGACCAGGTAGATACCGATGGTCAGGTAGGCCCAAAAAAGCGACTGGCCGCGGACCGTCCATCCGAAGGGAAACCCGGTAAGCTCTGCCAGGGCGCCGCCGCCCGCCGACGCGTAGGCGCCGAACCAGATGTTCTCCAGGAACACCCCGACCCAGATGGCCGACACGTACCACTTCCCGATGCGGCTGAACCCGGTCAGGGCCGTCTCGCCCGTCATGATCGTATACCGGGCGATCTCCACGTTCACCCAGAACTGCATCAGGGCCGCCGGGATGAGCAGGCCGATGAAGGCCGCGCCGTACTTGGCGGTCAGGTAGGGCCACCAGATGAGCTCGCCGCTGCCCTGGGCCAGCCCGGCCCAGACGATGCCGGGACCGATGTACTTCAGCATGCCGGCGAAGGTGGGCACGGCGGCCATTTTCAGGGGCGACAGGCGGCCGAGGGGGCGGGTGGCTTCGGTGGTGGTTTCAGCGGACATGAAGTGGGATTCGAGATTTGACGGTGTTTATCGACTAAAGGGAATAGTCCAACCAACGCCGAGGACGAACGATCGGACAGAAACCGGGAGTATTTGATGGATCAGGTCGAACCGGCATAGTACACGGGGACGCAAGATAGTTCAAGCAGAAAAAGGACGTCACGGGTGCCTGATTCCACGGGGTTTCTCAAGGATGGTCAGTAGCGGACCGCCGGACGAAGGAGAAGCTGTAAATCCATTGACTGCCGGCCTTTGCGCTGGTAGCTTGTACTCGTCTGCAAGCCTGCAGATTATGCAGCAGGAAGGATTATAATGCGCGACAATAAAACACACAGCGCCACCGAAGAAGGCATGGTCGAAATCTATTACGAAGACTACAGTGTCAAAAACAGGTTGGCCCGGCTTGAAGCGTCGGATAACCACATCAGATACCTTATCGAAAGCAATGCCACTTACTTTCGATGGATCATCGGCATCATTCTCGCAGCGTATCTGTCTATAATGATCAAATTGGTTATTTACTCATAACCAAACAAGCCCTGGCAGGGACAAATCCATGGTAAGCTTCCCCATCGTCGACACCCATGTTCATCTCTGGGACCCGAATCACCTGAGGTACAGTTGGCTGGACGATATCCCCTTGCTGAACCAGCGGTACCTGCTGGATGAATACCGGCAGGCCTGTGGGGACGTCCAGGTGGAGCAGATGGTCTTCGTGCAGTGCGAATGCGACGCCGGCCAGCACGTCCAAGAAGCGGAATGGGTATCCGGTCTTGCCCGGCAGGACGGCCGTATTCGCGGGATCGTGGCGAACGCGCCGCTCGAACGGGGCGCGGTGGTCAATAAGGATCTCGAGACCCTGGCCGGGATTCCGCTGGTCAAGGGTATCCGCCGCCTGTTGCAGCCCGAATCCGTTGATTTCTGCCTTCAGCCTGGCTTCATCGAAGGCGTTCGCCTGCTGCCGTCTCACGGGCTGTCCTTCGATATCTGCATCTTCCACCCGCAGCTGGCGAACGTGCTCGAATTCGTCCGGCAGTGCCCCGATGTCTCCTTCATCCTGGACCACATCGGCAAGCCCGACATCAAGAACCAGGTCTTCGCCCCGTGGAAGGATGAACTGAGGACCCTGGCGGATATGCCCAACGTATGCTGCAAGGTGTCGGGACTGGTCACCGAGGCGGACATGGAACGGTGGACGCCCGAAGACCTGAAGCCCTACATCGATCACGTGATCGATTGTTTCGGCATCGACCGGGTCATGTACGGCGGGGACTGGCCGGTCGCCTTCCAGGCCACCGAGTATCCGCGCTGGGTGGAGACCCTGTCCTGGGCGACCGACGGACTCTCGGACACGGAGAAACGCAAGCTGTTCCGGGACAACGCCATCTCCTTCTATCGGCTGTAAATGACCCTCGCCGCCCTGCGTACAAAGCTGCTGCCCGGCGGACCGGCGCTGGACATCCACGTACATCCCCTGAACTGCTTCGGGTCCTATAGGGTTTCCTCGCCCGACAAGGACGCGGAAAGGCTTGTCGCCACGGCCCGCAGATCCGGCGTGACCAGGATGTGCGTATTTTCCTTACACGAGACCACCCCTTACGAACCCACGCCCGACCAGTGCCGGCAGGCCAACGACTACGTGCTGCGGATGCGCGACGCGGAGCCGGAGGCGATCCTGCCCTTCTGCTACGTGACGCCGGCCTTCCCGGACCAAGCCGTCGCCGAGATCGAGCGTTGCGTGGGCAAGCACGCCATGATGGCAGTAAAGCTCTGGGTGGCGCGTCGTGCGACAGACCCCGGTCTCGACCCGATCATGGAAGCTGCCGTCGCGAAGGACGTGCCCGTGTTGCAGCACGCCTGGCTGAAGACCACGGGCAACCTGCCCGGAGAATCGACGCCCTTCGACGTGGCCGATCTCGCCCGCCGCCACCCCGAGTCGCGGATCATCATGGCTCATCTAAATGGCGTGGGGTACCGAGGCATCGAGGCGGTCGCCGGCGTGCCGAACGTGGTCGTGGATACATCGGGCGGAGACCCGGAAAGCGGCCTGGTCGAAACTGCCGTCCAGCGTCTGGGCCCGCACCGGGTCATCTACGGTTCCGACGCGCCCATCCGGCACTTCGGCGTCACGATGAACAAGGTCCTGGGGGCGGAAATACCGGACGCGGACAAGCGGGCGATCCTGTGGGAGAACGCATTACGGATATTGAAGATGGAAGGGAACCAGGGAGATTCGACGTGATCATCGACGTCAACGCCTGGACCGGGCCGTGGCCCGCGCTGGTCAACGTGCCGTATGAGGCGGCTTCGGTACGGGCTTCACTGCGTGAATACGGCGTTGAGTGCATCTTCATGGCGCCGCTGGCTGCCGCGTGGAGCGCCAATCCGCACCTCTGCAATTCGGTCGTATATGAAGCGGCGAACGAGTACGACAGTATCAGGCCGGTCCCGGTCATCGATCCGACGCTGCCCACCTGGCGGGGAGAGATTGAAAAGGCGGCTGGGTATCGTGCCATCCGCATGATCAAGCTACTGCCTGGGTATGGAGGGTATGACTTGACCGTCGCGGACGATTTGCTCGCGGAAGCTGGGCGCTTCAACCTGACGGTAATGGTCCAGATCCGAATCGAGGACCCGCGTCGGCACCATCCATTGGCGCAAGTGCCCGACTTTCCGGTGCAGGCCGTCGTGGACGCGGCGAAGCGCCATCCCAATCTGAAACTGGTCATCGGCGGGGCGAGCGCAGCTGTTTTGAGAGAATTCGCGGCGCAAGTCCGCGACCTGCCCGGTCTTTACGCGGATACTTCCCAGGTGGACGGGGTGGACAGTGTGAAAATGCTGGTGGACGCGGGAATCGGGGGCAAAGTACTGTTCGGATCCCACGCCCCGGTATTCATGCCGGCGGCGGCCATGGCGCGCGTGCTTATCGATCTACACGATGACACGGTCGTGGGGATTCTGGAAGACAACGCGTCGGGATTGCTGAGTGTTTGATCCGGCGAATTGAACTCAGAGGCTTCCAAGGTGCTCCTGAGTAAACATTCACCTCAGTTCCCCAGTACGACCCGGATCCATTGGCCGATCTGATCGATTTCCTGTGGAGACACCTCGTGGCCCATGGGATACGCGTGGTATTCGGGAACCATGCCCAATCGCCTGAGAGATTCGGCGGCGGCGCGGGCCAGGGATTCATTCAGCATCGGGTCCATCGATCCGTGGCAGACCAGTATGGGAAGCCCGGATTGAGCGGGATGCACGACGACACTGGCGGCCGTGGGAAAGTAGGTGGACAGGGCGATGATGCCTCCGATCCGGTATGGGCACGACAGCCCGGCTTCGAAACTGACCGCGCCACCCTGGGAGAATCCCGCCAGCAGGATCCGTTCGCTCGGTACGCCCCGATCGATCTCCCGTCGCATTAACGCCTGCACCTTGCCGGCGGAATCGCGCAACCCGGTTTTGTCGATACGACGGGCATCGCCCAGTTCCATAATATCGTACCAGGCGGGCATAACCATCCCCTGGTTGATCGTCACCGGGATGGATGGCGCCGACGGAAACACGAAGCGGACTGCGTAGGCCGCCGGCAGCCCCAGTTGCGGAACAATCGGCACAAAATCGCCTCCGTCCGCCCCCAGACCATGAAGCCAGATGATGGATGCGTTGACCTCGGCCGAATGGTTGGATACGCGTTCAATAACGGGGAGATCGGTCATGCAGACATCGAGGTCTTGGTACAAACCTTCGGCATTGTCAAAACGCTGACCCTTTCCTTCTTCCAGCTCTTTCATCGCCTTGATGGTTGCAGGGCGCGGTACCTGGATCGCAAAAGGCAACATATTCGTTCACCGCCCTAAATCCGCCATTCCTCCACCACGGACTCCTCGACCGGGGACGGTTCGAGGACTCGCTCGGTATCTTCGTAGCGGCAGGCCACCGGGGTGCCGGGCTCGGCCTTCGAGCCGGCGTACCGCACGGTCATGCCCGCGATCTGACGGAGGTCGTCGTCGGTGGGATGGCCCTCGACGAGGGTGGTGGGACCCGTGACGTCCCTGGTTTCCAGTCTCCACCGGCCCGGAGCGTAGCGTTCCAGGAACTTGTTCTCCCCTTCCTCCCGTCCCATTACGACTTTCACATCGGGCTTGACGCGGAAGTGGCGGCCGATCTTGAGGAGCATCACGTCGTCCATGGTGAGGTTTTCCTTGCCCTCGTATTCGAAGAAGTCGAGGATGCGCCGGCCGAAGTTCTCATCGGTCAGGTAGCAGCAGCCCCCCGCGGGCGAAGGATAGTCCTCGATGCCGTACTCCTCGGCCAGTTCCATCTGCTTCTGGCGGGAGCGTCCCTGGATGTCGCCCAGTTGCTCCCGGTCCACCCATCCCTCCAGCTCCGGCACGGTGGGCGGGAGGCGCTTCGCGGAAAGGGGCCTTAGCAACAGGCCGTCCAGTTCGGCATCTCTGTCGATGACGTTCATGGGCTGGCGGCGCTGGGACATGGGCCGCTGGCCGAGGACCTCGCCGGTGAACATGAACTGGGCGCCTATCTCGTCCATGTATTGGCGGGCCCGCCTGAACATGAAGATGCGGCAGTCGATACATGGGTTCACGGTTTTTCCGTAACCGTATTTCGGATCGGTCAGCACCTTGAGGTAGTCCGGTCCGGAGATGTCGATCATCTCGACGGGCAGGTC
Organism: Candidatus Latescibacterota bacterium; assembly: GCA_022821935.1. Classification (GTDB taxonomy): domain Bacteria; phylum JAAXHH01; class JAAXHH01; order JAAXHH01; family JAAXHH01; genus JAAXHH01. The sequence goes on along the minus strand of JAJECR010000197.1, from coordinate 621 downwards.
CAGCTTGGCGCCGGCCTGCAGGGCCTCGTTGCGCACCGGTTTCTTGCGCTTCCGCGTCTTGGACCTGCGGTTGTGCTCCACCACGCAGAATCCGGTATAGAAGGTGAGCCCCTGGATTTCGATGCCTTGCCGCATCAGCATGGCGGCCGCGATAGTGCTGTCCAGACCGCCGGACAGCAATCCGACTGCTTTCACGGGTTTGGACATGGTCGCTTCCCCCTTATACCCCGATCGATGTCCGCAGCGTTTCCGCCACACGGCGGAAGGCCGTCGTCTGCTGCGAGTCCGGATCCCTCCGGACGATGGGGGTGCCCTGGTCGCCCGCCAGGCAGACCGCCGGATCTAAGGGCAATTCACCGACGAAGGGCACGCCCAGCGCCTCGCTGGCCCGTCTGCCTCCGCCCGTCGTGAAGATATCCGTGCGCTCGCCGCAGTGGGGACAGTTGAAATAACTCATGTTTTCGATGATGCCGAGTATGGGCACATTGACCTGCTGGAACATGGCCACGCCGCGCCGCGCATCGATGAGGGCCACGTCCTGCGGCGTCGTCACCACCAGGCCGCCGGTCAGCGGCACGGACTGGGTCAGCGTCAGGTGCGCGTCCCCCGTGCCCGGCGGCA
>JAJECR010000374.1 GCA_022821935.1 Candidatus Latescibacterota bacterium | reverse complement strand
ATTGGAACGACGAAAGGCTGTTGAATGGTTGCGGAAGCAGGCAACATCCTCGCCATGTACTTCGATTTCATCTGGATGTCGTTCCTGTTAATGGGTCCGATGCTGATGCTTGGGCTGCTGCTCTCGGGCCTGATCCATGTCTTCATCTCCCGGGAAGCGATACTCAGATGGCTCCGTGACGACAGTCTCAGGTCTGTCACCCTCAGTTCCGCCGTCGGCGTGCCGGTCCCCCTTTGCAGTTGCTCCGTCGTCCCTGTCGTCACCGAAATGCGCCGGAAGGGCGCTTCCCGTTCTTCCTGTATGGCATTCCTGATCACGGCACCGGAAACCGGCGTTGACTCGATACTCGTCACGAACGCCTTCTTCGGATTCGTGATCGCCGTAATCCGGCCGGTCATCAGTTTTACAACCGCCCTCCTGGCGGGCATCTTCTGCATCGGCCTGGTCCGTGACGACGGCGGAGAGGCACGGCCGGGCGGTCCGGATGGTCCGGACGGTCCAGGCGATGAAGAACACGCACACGATCACTGTGATCACGGGCATGACCACGATCACCGGGGCCACGACACGCTACTGTCCGACAAGGAAGACTGTTACGTGAGCCCTTTCGCCTTGAAAGTGCTGATGGTGAAGTGGTTCAAGGGGATGTCAACTATCGCTTCGACGCGGAAATTCGGGTCCTTGACCAAACCCGGTTTCTACCGCGAATCGGACCTGGCACAGCGACCGAAAATTGAGCGGGTTACTGGTGAGGATGTCGTCGAGAAACGATATCCGGGGCTTGATTTCAAGAAGATCGTCAAGCATATCATGCATTACGGCTTCGTCGAAATCGCCGATGACATCCTTTTCGCCCTGCTCGTGGGTATCGTCCTGGGTGGGGTGCTCTATCTGATCATTCCCGCGGACATCATGGCCAACGAGTACGCCCGCTGGATTTCCTATCCCATCATGATCGCTGTCGGCGTACCGCTTTACATCTGCGCATCCGCGAGTACGCCGATTGCCGCCGCGCTGGTGGCCAAGGGGTTCAGTCCCGGAGCCGCCCTGATCTTCCTGATGACCGGACCTGCGACCAACACGAGCACGATCGCAATTATCATGAACCAGTTCGGCACCCGGTTCGCGGGCGTATACATAACCTCGGTCATCCTGGTCACCGCCGCCCTGGGGATCGCCATCGACCTCATGCTCCTGGCTACGGGCCTCACGATTTCCGTCAACCTGCTGCCGTCAGAATCCGCAACCCTTCAGTTTCTGCAGTGGGGAGGTGCGATCGCCTTGCTCGTCCTGATCGTCTGGCGTTTCAGCGCGGGAGCCCTGCGCAGCGGTTACGCGGATATGATGCGCAACATACGCCTCTATCCAGGCTCTCGCGGCAAACCTGGAAAAGGCTTAAATTGAAAGCGCGGCGGGTTTCATGCCGGGGGCAGGTCGATCACGATTGTGCTGCTCGGTTTTATCTACTGAGTTCATCCCGCTTTTGTTACCGCAGACTCCTCAACTGCAAGCTGTCCCGAACAGGCGGTTCGGGTGAAGAATGGAATTAAAACCTTGGAAAACGATATGATGTTGCTGCTTCTCGGATACTCCGTCGCGATTTTCGCCGTGTCCCTGTTGGGTGGAAAGTTCTCGGCCATCGTCACCATGTCCCATACGCGCACGCAACTGGTCATGAGTTTCGTATCGGGATTCCTGCTGGGCGTCGCCATGTACCATCTGCTGTTGCACAGTCTGGAAGACATTCCCGGTCCACATGCCAGCGAAATCGCCGTGGGATGCGCGGTTCTCGGCGTCATCATGATCCTGGTTCTGCTTCGGATCTTCCGGTTTCATCAACACGACTTCAGTCATGAATCAGTCGCCATGGAGGATCGTAATGACCATCGTGCCCCCCATGACTGCCCCGGCGGGATAGACGTAAACCCCAGAAGCGTCTTTGGCGTTGCCATGGGACTCGGTCTGCACACCATAACCGAGGGCATCGCGCTCGGCGCCAGCGTGCGCATCGGCCTGTTGCACGACGGCGAAGCAGTCCTTGCGGGACTGGGCGTGTTCCTGGCGATCATGTTGCATAAACCGCTGGACGCCTACTCCATCATTGGTCTGATGAGGGTCTCCGGCTACAAGAACCGGGCCTGCACCCTGACGAACATCGGTTTCGCCCTGTTGTGTCCACTCGTAACCGTGTTGACGTTTTTCGGCGTCGGCCTGCTGAGTCATCTCAACGAGTTGCACATCGTAGGGTACATCATGGCCTTCGCCGCCGGCGTTTTCCTGTGCATCTCCCTGAGCGACCTGTTGCCCGAGATTCATTTTCACAGCCATGACCGCGGAATCCTCACATTAGCCTTCCTGATCGGGATCGGTCTCGCTTATGCCCTGTTCTATTTCGAATCCGATACTATGCATGGGCTTGAGTTCTTGGACTCCCATTAGCATCGGCCTTCACTGAGAGGAACTTACATGTCGACTCCCACGGAAACTGCGGAATTCGACGGGGAAATCGAAACCCGCGTCTACCATGTGGACGGCATGACCTGCAGCGCGTGCTCCGCGCGCGTGGAGAAGGTGCTCTCCAGCGTGCCCGGCGTCATCGACGCCCACGTTAACCTCGCGCTCGAACGGGCTACCCTGAACGTCATCCCAACGGTAAAGCCGGACGAACTGACCGGCCCGGTCGCCGCCGCGGGATACCGACTCGCCTCCGTCCACGGTGATCAGGCTCAGTCCGGGACCGGCCGAAACGGGCTCACCGGGGACCGGGCCGCGATGATAGTCTCCGTTGTCCTGACCCTGCCCTTCCTGGCACAGATGCTGGCTGGGCTGCTTCGAGGCTGGATCGGGGCGGACTGGGCGGACTGGGCGGACTGGCACCTACCGGTATACGCGGAAGCGATCCTGGCTACCGCCTTGCAGGTCGGTATCGGGGGGCGTTACTACCGTAGCGCTTTCCACGCCCTGCGCGGAGGCGGCGCGAACATGGACGTCCTGGTGGTCCTGGGCACCACGTCGGCCTATGCGTACAGCGCTTATCTCGCGGCCACCCTGGGTACCGAAGCGGCGGGTCAACTCTACTTCGAAGCCTCGGCGATCATCATTACGCTCGTACTCATCGGAAAAAACATCGAGGCCCGGGCGCGGCGCAGCGCGAGCCGGGCGATACGCGAACTGCTCGCCGTCCGCCCCGCCACCGCGCGGATAAGAATGGCCGGCGGCGCGGAGCGAGAAATACCGGTACGCGACTTGAAGGCCGGTGACGTCGTGATCTGCCGTCCGGGGGACAAGGTGGCCGCCGACGGTGTTGTGCTCCACGGCGAAGCCGAAGTCGACGAGGCGCTCATTACAGGAGAAAGCGTACCCGCACAGAAAACCACGGGGGACTCCGTGATCGCCGGGTCCATAAACCTCGGCGGCTTCATGGAAGTAGAAGCCCGGGCCGTCGGAAGCGATTCGACCCTGGGTAGGGTGTTTCGCCTGGTCGAAAACGCCCAGGCTGCGAAACCCGCCATCCAACGCCTTGTGGACCGCGTCAGCGCCGTTTTCGTGCCGGTGGTCGTCGCCCTCGCCGTGATCACCTTCGCCGTATGGATTCTGCTGGGGGCCAACCTGGAAACCGCGTTGATCAATGCCGTTTCCGTCCTGGTAATCGCCTGTCCCTGCGCCCTGGGCCTGGCTACGCCAACGGCCATCGTGACGGGCGCGGGCGTGGCGGCGCGGGCGGGAATCCTGGTCAAGGACATCGAGTCCCTGGAGCAGTCTAGTGACCTGACCCACGTGATATTCGACAAGACGGGCACCCTGACCGAAGGCAGGCCCGTCATCGAATCTGTCCATCCCCTGGTTGACGGCGACGAGCACGATCTGCTTCGCATCGCGGCATCGCTGCAACAGGGCAGTGAGCATCCCATTGGCACGGCATTTCAATCGGCGGCGCGCGCGCGGGGACTGTCCCTGGTCCGGGTGGAACGCTTCAGAAACGTGGTGGCGAAGGGCGTCACGGGTGAGATCGAAGGCACGACCTACCTGCTAGGAAATGCGAGACTCTTCGAGGCGGACTGCAACGGATCCGCACCGCCCGCCGAATCGGGTTCCCGCGGCACTGCGGCGGTCTGGCTGGCAGCCCGGAAAGCGTCCGGATGTG
>JAJECR010000188.1 GCA_022821935.1 Candidatus Latescibacterota bacterium | reverse complement strand
CTGGAATGTCCCTATGCGGATTTTGGGGCCGGGCAGGTCCTGGAGTACGGCGACGGGTTTACCGACATCAGCCGCAGCGCATCGAATGCGGTGGACGCATTTTCGATGGTCGTCCGGACTGCCATGGGAGAAATTCAGGCGGAATACATCTACGCCGGCCTCGAGGACCTGGCGGATCATCTCGGACGAACTAGTCGCGGGACCCACGGTGCAAACGATTTTGGTGCGTCGCATCGGCTGGTCCTTTTTGGGTGCTGCCCGCGGGTTCGAGGTCCGGCCAGGCGGGGGTTCGGCGGATGGCCCGGCCCTGCCCGGTCCGGACCGCATCCCGCTACCGAAGTTACTTTAGCACCCCGATGCGCGCGACCTGTCCGCCGAGCTTGAGTTCGCCGGTGTGCACATCTCCTGGTACGGGCTCGTCGCGCAGATCCGTTGAAAGCGTCTCCGTCCTGATGTAGTCGGCGTGGGTGTCTATGGCCTCGGCCAGATCGCCGTCGGCTTCATAGAACAGGGTAATCCGGTCGTTCACGTTGAAGTCCGCCTCCTTGCGCAGATTCTGCACATGGCGGACGAAGTCCCGCATCAGTCCCTCGAGTAGCAGATCGCGGGTCACCGTCGTGTCGATGGCGACCGTGCAGCCAAAGTCCGAAATCACAGCCAGTCCGTCCGCGTCCACCCGCTCGACAACGAGTTCGTCCGGCGACAACTCGATTTGCTCGCCGTCCACTTCCAGTTTCAGCGACTCGCCTTTCGCGACGTGGGCGCCGGTTTCGTTGCCGTCAAGGGCCTCCAGGGCCTGGCGGACCGCGTTCAACTGCTTGCCGAAGCGGGGACCCCACTTGGAGAAATCCGGCTTTACCGCGTATCCGCGGAAGGCATCCTCGGTATCGACCAGGTCCAGGTCCTTCACGTTCAATTCTTCCAGGATCTGCGTCTGCAGCCGTGCAATGGTCTCGCCTTGCCGGGCGCTGGCGGGCTTCACCAGCAGCCGCAACGCGGGCTGGCGGACCTTCATCCGGGCTTCGTTGCGAACGGCGCGGCCCAGTTCGATCACCTGCATGAGATCTTCCATGTCGTCCATGAGATCCTGGTCGACCAGATCTTCGGAGACCTCCGGGTAGCGGCAGAGATGGACGCTTTCGGGCGCGGATGAATCGACAGGAGGGACCAGGCTCTGGTAGAGTTCTTCCGCTGAGAAGGGCAGTATCGGCGCAATCAGCTTGCTCATCGTCACCAATACTTCGTAGAGCGTCTGGATGGCCGATTGCTTGTCCGCATCGTCCCCGCTCTTCCAGAACCTGCGCCTGCTCCGTCGGACGTACCAGGTGGAAAGCACGTCAATGAACCGTTCGGTTTCACGGACCACGGACGCCGAATCGAAGTGGTCCAGTCTGTCGTTGCAATGCCGGATCAACTGATGGAGGCGGGAGAGTACCCACCGGTCGAGTTCGCTGCGGTCCGAAACGGGGGCGGAAGGGGAAATGGGCGGACAGTCCGGCAGGTTGGCGTAGGTCACGAAGAAGGCGTAGACGTTCCACAGCCTCAGCATCTTCCGGGTCACCTCTTCGGCCGGGCCGTAGCCGAACCGGAAGACCATGTTCAGCGGCGCGCCGGCGTATTGCCATCGCATAACGTCGGCCCCCATGCGGGCCGTGGCGTCCTCCACGGCGATCGCGTTGTCGCCGCTCTTGCTGAAGGGCTCGCCGTTCTCGTCCCGCATCTCCTCGTAGGTGAGCACCGCCTTGAACGGGGTCCGGTTGTAGAGGGTCACCGACATGAACAACTGGGAATAGAACCAGAGCCTGATCTGTTCCCGCATTTCCGTGATCCAGTCCGCGGGAAACCAGGATTCCCACGTGGAATCCTCGCCGCTGAGCGCAATCCCCGCCTTGTCCCGCTCGGCCTCCGGTCCGCGTTCCGACCGGATCGTGCCTTCGACGCCGCGGTGTTCCGGCAGATAGTTCAAGGTCGAAAAGGGTACGATCCCCGCGTCGAGCCAGCAGTCGCCCACTTCGGTCACCCTGCTGGCGGCCTCGCCGCAGCGCTCGCAGGTGATCTCGATCTCATCGATCCAGGGCCGGTGGAGTTCGGGCAACTCGTCGACGAGCGCGGGATTCACCGCCCGTTCACGCAGTTCGGCCGTGCTGCCCAAAACGTTTACATGACCGCAGCTTTCGCAACAGTAAAAAGGCAGGGGGAGTCCCCAGAAACGGCGGCGCGATATGCACCAGTCGCCCATGTTGTCCAGCCAGTCCTGCATCAGGAGTCCGCTGTACTCGGGCACCCACCGGACCGTGGAGGCGGCCTGCTTCATAGGCGCCCTGATCTCGTCGGCGGAAATGAACCACTCGTCGGCCAGGCGAAAGACCAGGGGGGTCTTGCAACGCCAGCAGTAGGGATAACGGTGCGTGTAGTCTTCCCAGCGGAACAGCACGCCCCGGGAGTCCAGCTCCCGCCTGACTCCTTCGGCCGATTCCCGGACGTGGGTTTCAGCGAGCGGACCGGTATCGGCCGTGAAATAGCCGTTTTCGTCGATCGGAACGATGATATCCAGATCCAGTTCCTGACCGAGCTGGTAATCCTCCGCACCGCAACCCGGCGCGATATGGACGATCCCCGTGCCTTCCTCGTCCGATACCATGTCCCACGCCACCGTAGTCCGGTTGACCTTCTGCTGCGCGGGGAGATCTTCCAGGGGGCCGTGGAACGGCAGTCCGATCAGGTCTTCTCCCTTCACAGTCTCGACTACTTCGGCTTCCTGCGGCAGGACGGTCTCGACGAGTGTTTTCATCAGGTAGTAATGTTCGCCGTCCAGACTCGCTTTCGCGTATTCGGCCTCGGGGTGCAGCGCCAGGGCCGTATTGGCGGTGAGGGTCCAGGGCGTGGTGGTCCAGACCAGGAAATATTCGCCTTCGCGTCCCCCGACGCGGCAGCGGAAGAAACAGGACGGATCGGTCTGTTCCTGATACGAATCCACCAGTTCGTGCTGGCTGAGGCTGGTGCCGCAACGCCAGCACCAGGGCATGGACCGGTGACCGCGGTAGAGCCACTTCCTGGCGTCGCAGGCCTTGAGGAAATGCCAGATGTGTTCGATGTTGTTGTCGTCGAGTGTGAAATAGGAGGCAGGATGGCCGTCGTCGTGGTACCACTGCATCCAGTGGCCCATGCGGATGGACTGCCGCGTGATCCGCTCCGCGTATTCGTCGACCCGCGCCCGGCAGGCCCTGGAGAACTCGGCCAGACCGAAGGTCTCGATATCCCGTTTGGAATCGAAGCCCAGCGCCCGCTCCACCTCGACTTCCACCCATAGGCCCTGGCAGTCGAACCCGTTCTGCCACCGTTGGTTAAACCCCTTCATGGCCTTGTAGCGGCAGTACAGGTCCTTGTAGGTGCGGCCCCAGGCATGGTGGACGCCCATGGCGTTGTTCGCGGTGATCGGACCATCGATAAAGGACCAGACCGGGCTATCCGTCAGTTGCGTCCGCAGTTTATCGAAGATACGATGTTCCGCCCACCACGCGAGAATGCGCTCTTCCATGGCGGGGTATTCCATCTTTCCGTCGAAGGGCTTGAACTTCATGCAACCCACCTGTTGCCACATGATTCAACGAACCACCAGACCGCGTTCCGTCGGCCTGGAACGCCGGTCAGAAAATAGGCGGTAAGGTATCGGTGCACAAGGTAATTCTGGGGAACGATCAGGCGCGCGGGAAAGCGCGCGTCAAGCCAAATTCACCTGGCAGGTCCCGTATCCGGGAACCGGTTCAGTTCCTCCCGGAACGTCCGCCAGTCCGGCATCAGTTTATCCAGGATGCCCCAGAACCGCCGGTTGTGCGAAGGCTCGATCAGGTGCGCCATCTCGTGGACGATCACGTACTCGAGGCAGCGGAAGGGTTTCTTGGCAAGTTCCAGGTTGAGCCAGATCCGGGAGGCCCGGCAGTTACAGGTCCCCCAGCGGGTTTTCATCTTTCGGATGCGCAATTCCGCTACCTTGACCCCCATGACAGGCTCCCATGCCGCGATAACCGGAGGCACCCGGGACTTCAGACGCTCGCGATACCAATCGGTGAGCAGGGTCCGGCGCTCCGACAGGCCGGCGGCGGGACGGACCCGCATTTCGAGGGAGGATTCACCCAACAGATAAACGGCGGGCGGTCCGTCGTAGGAAGTGATGTTAAGCGGGATGCCCACGCCCTCCACGTAGTGCCGTTCTCCAGTAACGAACCGGTAATCAGGTTCAGGACCGCGGCTGCGTTGTTTTTCCTGATGCCGCCGGATCCACGGCATCCGCTTGACCACCGTATTCCGGATCGCTTCATCGTCCAGGTGGAGCGGTGCGGAAACCCGTACGCGCCCGTCGGGAGGCCCCACCCTGAGGTACAGGTGCCTGATCCGCTTCCTGCAGACGTCCACCTCCACGTCGTCCACGCGAATCTGGTAAAGTTTGAGTTCTTTAATGGGCAGCCTGCTTTCTGGTGAGAACCCGCGGCGAGCACTCGCGGCGAGCGATCGGCGACAGACCGGCGAGCATGTTCGTTTACCCGTGAACCAGTTTCTATCACGTGCGAGCGTACAATATAGCGGTGTGTTCGAAGCGCTGGTAGTGCAAACCTCGTTTGTCGCGCCTGGCGTCAACGGTCTTGACTTGGCCGGACGTCTACGGTCTTGACTCGACCTGGCGTCAACGGTCTTGACTTGGCCGGGCATCGCCGGCTTTATTGACGGATTACCCGACGGCGACGCCCATGCTCCATCATGCATCACATCTTCTCTGAGCATCTTTTTTGGATTCAGGTACTGCGGGGTGGTGCTTGCGGGAAGGAGGAATATCTTGTCTCGCAAACCGCCAAACGTCCTGTTCCTATTCACCGACGACCAGCGCTTCGACACGATAGGGGCGCTCGGCAACCCATGCGTGCATACGCCGGCGCTGGACCGGCTGGTTTCCCGGGGCACCGCGTTTACGCATGCACACATACCCGGGGGCACCTCGGCGGCGGTATGCATGCCCAGCCGGGCGATGCTGCACACGGGGCGGACCCTGTTTCATCTCGACGGAGCCGGCGCGGACATTCCTCCAGAACACGTGATGCTCGGGGAATGCCTGCGGTCCCACGGTTACCGTACCTGGGGTACGGGCAAATGGCATAACGGCGCCTCGTCGTTCGCCCGAAGTTTTTCGGATGGCGCGGAGATCTTCTTCGGTGGCATGGACGACCACTGGAACGTGCCGGTCTTCGACTACGACCCGGAAGGCCGGTACGACGGCACACTTCCCCAGTGTCCGAATGCCTTCAGGACGAACGCGGTGAATATACGAAAGGGGGACCACGTACACGCGGGCAGACATTCCAGCGAGCTTTTCGCCGATTGCGCCGCCGAATGGCTGCACGCGTACGGTGCCGACGATCCCTTCTTCATGTACGTCTCGTTCATGGCGCCCCACGATCCCAGGACCATGCCGGGAGCGTACCTGGAACTATACGAACCGGAAAACATGCCGCTCCCGGACAATTTCATGGGCGGCCATCCCTTTGACAACGGCGACCTGAAAGTAAGAGACGAGTTGCTTGAAGACTTCCCCCGCGACCCGGGCGAGACGCGGCGCCATATCGCCGAATACTACGCGATGATCACCCATCTCGACGCCCAGGTGGGAAGGATCCTGGACGCGCTGGAAGCATCTGGAAAGGCGGATGACACCCTCGTGGTCTTCGCCGGGGACAATGGTCTGGCGGTCGGCCAGCATGGACTGTTTGGAAAGCAGAACCTGTACGAACACAGCATTCGCGTGCCCCTGGTGTTCGCCGGCCCGGGCATCCCCCGCGGCGTCCGGAGGAGCGCTTACGCGTATCTGCTCGACATCTTCCCCACCCTATGCGACCTGATTGGCATCGACACGCCCCGTTCCGTGGAAGGAACGAGCCTTGCGCCCGCGATCGACGACCCCGGCGCGCACCCGCGGGACACCCTGTTCGGCGCGTACCGGCAATGGCAGCGCATGGTGAAGGACGAACGCTTCAAGCTGATCGAATACGTGGTCGATGGACACCGCACCACGCAATTGTTCGACCTGTCACGTGACCCCTGGGAATGTCATGACCTGGCCGGAACCGGATCTTATGAAGACCGGATAAACGGCCTTAGAAACCGGCTCTGTGCATGGCGTGATGATTGGGATGATGCGGGCAGTGAGTGGGGCAGGGCATTTTGGGC
>JAJECR010000226.1 GCA_022821935.1 Candidatus Latescibacterota bacterium | reverse complement strand
GATCGTCGATGCGGGCATCCAGTTGGTCGGTGGCAGCGCCCTGGTGGTGGGCCACCCCTTGGAAAGCCTGTACCGCCGGGTACGCGCCTGGCGGCTGGCGGAGGGCGCCTCCGACGTGCTGCGGCTCAACCTGGCCCGCGGCAAGCTGGACTTGGACAAAGGAGTGATTTAGCCCAGCGGCAGCCCCGGATAGCGGTCGGAGCGCGTGTTGGGTATGGGGCGGTTATCTGCCGCGTGGTAGGTGAACACGCAGGACAGCTTGATCCGGTCGCTGCGGTTGACCCCGGCGGCGTGCATGGCCCGGCAATGGAAGAACAACACGTCGCCTGGCGCTAAGGCCACCTCCCGGGAACCGCGGATGAGGCCCTTGTTCTCTGGCAGGTCCGGGCGCAGGAACAGGTCCCGGTCGAAACGTCCCCGGTCGAGATGCAGCCGATGGCTGCCGGGAATGATTCGCAGCGCCCCGTTGCGGCTGTTCTCCTCGCCCAGCGCCAGCCAAGCTGAGAGCAGTTCAGGCCGGTCGAAGGACCAGTAGCGGATGTCCTGGTGCCAGAGCGTGGCGCTGCTGAAGCCCGGATGCTTCGTCATGATGCAGTTGTGGTGGTTCTGGGACATCACGATCCGCTCGGCGTCCATGAGCTGCCGCACCCGGCCGCAGACTGCCTTCGAAGTCGCCCAGTCCCGGAACAGCCGGTCCCGGGTGTAGGCGTTGAGCAGGCGCCTCGGCGTGTCTCCTCCCGGCGACAGGCGGTCCGACGGCGAGCCCGGATACTGCACGTCGGTTTCAAATTCGAGCGGGGCCAGCGGCGGGTCCAGTGATGCCTGGATCACGGCTGCCATGGCCTCGCAGCCCGACCTGTCCGCAAGGCCGCTTGCGATGATGAAACCGTCGCGCCGGAAGGCGGCGAGCTCGTCGGCGGAAAAGAGATCGGACATGCGATAGGACGGATATGCAGGGGAAAAGGATGGCCGGATTGCAGCGGGACGGATAGTCATGCAGCACCGTCCCCGGATCTAGTATAGCGGGATTTCCCTGCCGGTTGCGCGATCCATGATCAGGCACGAATCAAAACGCTTGGTCTCAATTGGCCTTTCGCGTATCTTCAGTTTTTCTCGCTCACGCCGGACCCGGAACCGAGGCAATGGAACCCACCACCGTCTGTTCACTGTACAAGTTCGTCCGTCTGGATGCATACCGCAGTCTCCAGGGGCCATTGCATGCACGGATGGCCGAACACGGGGTGAGGGGAACCCTGCTGCTGGCGCCCGAGGGAATCAACGGCACCATCGCCGGGCCGAGGGACGGCATTGACCGGGTGCTGGAGTGGCTCGAGAACGACGCGGGGATCGGGCCCATCGAACGCAAGGAGTCGCTGAACGACGCGCCGCCGTTCCGCCGCACCAAGGTGAAACTGAAAAAGGAAATCGTCACCATGGGGGTCGAAGGCATCGACCCCGGCGCCATGGCCGGGACCCGGGTGGAACCCGAGGACTGGAACGCGCTGCTGGAGGACCCGGACGTGCTGCTGGTGGATACGCGCAACGACTACGAGCACGAGGTCGGCACCTTCGAAGGCGCCGTCAACCCGCACACCGGGACCTTCCGCGAATTCCCGGATTTCGTCAGGAACCATCTCGATCCGTCCAGGCATCGCAAGGTGGCCATGTTCTGTACCGGCGGCATCCGCTGCGAGAAATCCACGGCCCTGCTGCGCAAGCTCGGGTTTGACCAGGTCTATCACCTGAACGGGGGCATACTGAACTACCTTGCCCGGGTGCCGGAGTCGGAAAGCAGGTGGCGCGGCGAGTGTTTCGTCTTCGACGATCGCGTTACGGTGAACCATGATCTTGAGCCCGGCGGCTATGACCAGTGCCACGCCTGCCGGTTGCCGGTCTCCGAGCAGGACAAGCAAAGCCCCCACTATGTCGAGGGCGTCAGTTGCCCCCGCTGCCATGACCGGACCAGCCCGGAGGACCGGGCGCGTTATGCCGAGCGCCAGCGCCAGGTGGAGCTGGCCATGTCGCAGGGCGTGGCGCACATCGGCGCCGAGGCGATGCCGGCGGACCACCCGTCGCGGTCCCGCCGGGACGACTGAAGGGTAAGCGGCCATTTTGAGGCGTTCTTCCCCCCTGGCCCCATTCCTGGATACGCTTGACCGGTTTTGCCCGGGCAAGCATCAGGGCATCCACATTCGGGGGGAGGTGTAAGGCCGGCGGCGAGCTGAAGCCGCAGCGGCAGGTCAGTGCAGGGTGTCCCCGATCCTGTCCAGGTCGCTCTTCAGCGGATCGTCCCTGAACTTCTCCTTCCAGACCCGGGGCGTCAGGTCGATCACGTCCTTCGCCGGGTGCCGGCCGATCCGCTGCAGCACATCCACCAGATATGTGTAGGGGTCGATCCCCTGCATCCTGCAGGTCACCAGCAGGCTCTGGATCACCGCTACCCGATGCGCTCCCACCTCCGTCCAGCAAAACATCCAGTTCTTCCGGCCCACGGCAATCGGCCGCACTCCCCTTTCCACATGGTTTGTGTCCAGCGGCACGTCCGGGTCCGACAGAAACACCTGCAGGGAGCCCTTGCGGGTCATCGCATAGTGCAGCGCCTTCGACAGCGGATTCGACGGCAGCAGGTCATGACGGCGGCACTGTCGATCGCACCAGTCCCAGAACGCCTTCACCACCGGCAGACTGTGGCGGGTCCGGTACGCCAGCTTCGCCTCCCCGGACAACTCCTTCTCCCGGATCCACTTCTCGTGGGCGTACAGAAGACCGATCAGGGCAAGGGTATGATCCGCCGCCTCCGGCTCCGCATCCAGCGCCGCCTCGAACTTCCTCCGGGCATGACTCCAGCAGCACGCGTGGGTGACCGCGGCCAGCATCTCCGCAAAGCTGGCATAGCCGCCGAACCCGTCCGACAGCAACGTCCCCGTGAAGTCGTCTCCCAGGATCTCCCGTACATGGCGGTGCTCCCGGGACTCCGTGTATTTGAACACCATCTCGTTCCTGTCGCCGTACACCGGCCACAGCTGGCCCCGGCGCATCTTCCCCTTCGCCTTGCGGCCGGCCCTGATCGGGGTCTCGTCCATCCCCACCACGGCGCTCTGGAGCACGCTCCGGTACTGCGCCTCCCGGATCGGCTCGAGCAGGTCGATGGTCCTGCCCACCAGCACCGACAGCGTGCTCCGGGACAACCGCACCCCGCAGTCCGCCATCCGCTGGTGCTGGCGATGCAGCGGAAGGTGGTAGACGAACTTGTCCACCAGCATCCCCCCCAGCAGGCTCACGTCCGCGATGCTCCGGTCCAGCACGTTCGCCGGCGCAGGCGCCGTGTGCAGCTTCGCCTTGCCCACGGCAGCCCTGTCCATGATCACCGGGCGGACGTACTTCAGGATCACGTGGCTTCCGGGACGCTGCGCCAGACGGTGGGTCACCTTCTCCCCCACCACCTCACGGCGGTCCTCCGGAATCCCATCGGCTTCCGGCGGCATCAGGACGATGGTTTCCACCGGAACCGTCTCGTCGAACCGGAGCCCCGATTCGTTCACGGCCCCATCCCGGTTCTTGGGGCCACGCTTGCGGCGCTGGTAGGTGATCTTCTCCATGGCCGGCGGGGGCCCGGCGTCCGGCTTCAGCCCGAGGGACGCCAGCAGGTCCGCCTGGTCCGGCGGCGGGTCCGGCAGATGCCGCTTCTCGGACGTGTCCCCGAACAGCTGGCGGTTGAACCAGGCCACCTGCCGCCTCAGCTCCGTCAGCTCCTCCTTCAGGGCCAGAATCTCCGCCCGAAGCGCGGCGTTGATGTCGGATTCAGGGACTGCGGAACCGGCCTGCAACATGGCGCTGGATTATAACATCGGCGCCCCTTTCCGTGGTCATCGAAGGCCCCGCGGAATGCCGGTATCGCTTGTGCCGGCGGATGTTTCCCACCGATATCCCCTCCAGGATCAGCTTCAGGCCGGTCACGTCCAGGGACACCTTGTCATCGGCGCCCCCGCGGTAATGGAACCGGCCCCGCTCCAGGCGCTTCGACCAGATGCAGTACCCGCCCCGGTCGAAGTACAGCACCTTCATCATGGTCCGGCGGCGGTTGATGAAGACGAACAGGTGACCGCTGGCCGGATTCTCCTTCAGCACGTTCCGGACCAGCGCCGACAGCCCGTCGAACGACTTCCTCATGTCCGTGGGCCGGGCGTACAGCCACACCCGCACGCGGTCTTCCGGGAAGAACATCCCCGCTACCTCAGGCGAAGGACCATGCCGCCGCCAAGGTCCAGCTCCACCCGCCAGTCGCCGTCACCGGCAGGGGCTCCCGCCGGCACCGCCTTGGGCGAGACCGGGGGCAATTCCATAAAGTCCACCAGCGGTCCGGCAGAGCCATTGCCGGCCGCGGGCTCCTCGTCACGGAACCGCTTCCGCCACTTGTAGAGCTGGGTGCTGGACAGCCGCCGCTTCCGGCAAAACTCCTTCGGACCCAGATCCCCGGCCTCGAATTCCGTTACCAGGCGTCGCCACTGCCTGGGGGTGCGGACCACCTTCTTGCGTTGCGTCATCGTTTTGAGTCTCCGGTTTCGAAATGGGAGACGCACGATAAGACCCTGACGTCGTCAGTGGAACAACGCCTCAGAATGGCCGGTTACAGCGCAACCCCATCACCCGGGCCGTCCGGCCCGACAAGGTCTCGCTGGCCGCACTGCACGCCGTGCTGCGACTGTACACGGACCCGGGGCGTCTGGCGGAAGACTTGCCGACGCTCCGCTGGCTGACCCGTGACGTGGCGGAGATCGAACGGCTGGCGACCCGCCTCGCCCCGGCTGTC
>JAJECR010000194.1 GCA_022821935.1 Candidatus Latescibacterota bacterium | reverse complement strand
ACCAGCCGCAAGGCGTCTTCCGCCGGCATCGGCTCCTCTGCGATCTCGGTGACCAGCTCCACGTTCTCCAGCGCAGTGAGGCTTGGGATCAGGTTGTAGAACTGGAAGACGAAACCCACGGACTTTCTTCGGAAACCGGTCCTTTCGGCCTCGTCCGCCCCGGTTATTTCCCGTTCCCGATAGTAGACCTGCCCGCCCGAAGGCACGTCGAGTCCACCCAGGATGTTGAGCAGCGTCGACTTTCCGCTTCCCGAAGCGCCCAGGAATACAGCCAGCTCACCCGCGTACAGGTCCAGGTCGACGCCACGGAGGGCGGTAACGTCCACCTCGCCCATGCGGTAGACCTTGGAAATGTTTCGCGCGCGGAAAACCGGTTCGGCCTGAACGGTGCTCATCCAGCAATCTTCCTGTAGTGGTTTCTATTGTTCTGTAAATTACAATAAACCAGGCTCGCATGGCGCCTGATTATTCACAGTCGAGCGCATCTTTCGGCGTATTTTTCGTGCCGCGCTACCTGCTCCACGGGAACCGGGCCGTCGGCTGGTTGACGTAGCGTTGCAGACCCAGCGTCAGCCGCGCGCCGCAACCGGGCGCCAGTCGCACCGTGAAACCGGAATCGTCCACGGCAACCCGCCGGCCGTCATGCTCGATCGCGCTTACCCGGTGCTCGCCGTAGGCGCCGCCCTGAACCGTCACGGTACGCGCGTCGACCGGGTTGACGTTCACCAGGTGCACGTCGAGCCCGTCCGCATCGATCCGGTCGATCAGCGCCGCCACGTCTTCCGGGACGCCGGGCCTTCCCCGTTCCGGGTCGAAGTACCAGAGCCTGCAGTGAAGCGGCCGCGCATAAGCCGGCCTGGGTCCCCCGGTCATAAGGTTCACGAGGGTCTCGATCCGCGCCGGGTTGAACGGATTGGGATTGTCCGAAAGCCGCGTGTCCGGCGTCGACGTGTCGCTGCGGATTTTCTCCACCTGGCCCCGCAGATCGTCGAAATCCTGCCTTAAGGCGTCCACGGGAAAGCCGGGGTTCGACCCGTCCAGGTAATTCAACCAGGGCTGATCGCCGGTCAGGGTCCGGTCAGCGGGATTCATGGACCAGTCATACACCTCGACGGCACCCCTGTCGTATGGTTCGGGTGCGTAATCATACCACCCGTCATCGCCGTGCATGTGGGGATACATGGTGACGCCGTCCACGGTCTTTTTGTTGGCGTTGACCGACTCGAGGACGGTGCGCCAGACGTCCACGTACTTCCGGTCGCCGGTGAGCAGCAGGGCGTTACCGAAGCCGTCCACCGCGTGGGCGACAGCGTTCAGGGTGAAATTGTCCAGCCGGCCGTGGCGATGGGCGAACACCTTGTGGTTCCATCCGTAGACGCCGCCCCACCACCTGCCGTCGCAGGCGCTGCCGATGACGCCGTCCAGACCCACGTTCGAGGGGATCACGCCCCCGTTCGCATAGGTACGCTCCACCCATGCGTCGGCGTATTCGAGGATCCAGTCCCTGTACTTCGCCTCGCCGGTGAGCGCATAGGCGTTGAAGGCCAGTCCCGTGCAGGTCAGGTTCAGCGGATGGTCTCCGGCCACGTCGTTGTAGGTCTCGAACCGTTCGCACATTTCCGCGTAGTCCCGCTGGCCGTGGAGCAAGTCGAACCGGCCGTCTTCCAGCGGGTCGCCGACCCAGTCCAGGGCCGTGGTCTTGCGCAGCATCGGCCCCCGGCTGCCGTTGAACATGCTCCGGATCAACCGGTGTTCCGGATCGTAGTTCTTCGCCTGGGGATCCTCGTCCATGTAGAAGCCGGCGAACCTTCTCGCCCGGCGAATGTGATTTTCGTCGTCCGGATCGCAGTTGCCCAGCAGGTTGAACACCACCAGGCCCTCGGCGTGGTGGGCCCAGTCGCTGTGCACCGGAAACTCCTTATAGTACATCCCGTCACGGGCGAAGGGCACGTCGACGGTCTTTGCCTCCGTGTACTGGCGGATGTGGCCGTCCTGCGCCGTCTTGCACATGTCCCGGATCCGGTCGCCCCCGCCGAGCAGGTAGACGACGGGCCAGTGGGCCAGGTTCTCGATGGCATCGTCCGGTCCGTCCAGGGCGCCCCACCGGGGCACGCATTCAAGGTATCCCTTCTCGTCGAAGTACTTGTCGTAGAACAGCTCGAGGGCCTGCGTCATGGAGCGGATGAGTGAGCGCTGGAGTAAGGCCCACTGCGGCGGCGCCTTGGGGGTGTCGATATTGATCGTGATGCGACTGGGCATGAATGGGATCCTGGTGTTGCTTTAGAATGAATACGATGGGATTGACTATTGTAGAAGTAGTTACTGAAAATCGGAATTCGTCGTTATGTGCCGGTTCTGGATACGGGACCGAACCGGTCGATCCGGACGGCAGCCTATTTTATTGAACCGACTGCATTTACGTTCTCGTTCCAATGTGAAGATCGACAGGAAGATATGGCCTTGCCCGCACATCGTCAAGCGGATCATGGACCGGGCAAAAGAGACGTTTCCTACACTTCGCGCATGGCGTCTTACTGTGCGGTGCATCCATGTCCGTGTATTCGTAGTGCGTCCAAAGTGTCAGATTTAGCGGGCCGAGCCGGCCTGGAAGGAAGTAACGGATGATCAGCCGTGCCGTTTTTGTGTTTGTGGGGCTCTCCCTGCTCCTGATGCGCCCGGATGTCACCGCGGCCCAATCGCCGACACTTGACCAGTCTAACC
>JAJECR010000360.1 GCA_022821935.1 Candidatus Latescibacterota bacterium | reverse complement strand
CCAGCACGCCCTACCTTGAACGGATCATCGCCCGGTTGTACAACGCCGCGGCCCAGCCGCCCTTTCTGGCCTCCTACGAGGCGAACGAGGTCGATTACGTCCTGCTGAACATACCGGCCGAGATCAACCGGGTCCGGTCCGACCCGGTGCTGCGCAGCCACCTCAACACCTATACCAATTTCACCACGTACTATCTCTTCATGGATACCCGGGTGCCTCCTTTCAGCGACCTGCGCGTCCGCCAGGCCGTCAGCCACGCCATCGACCAGCCGGCCATCATGAAATCCGCCCTGAAAGACATCGCGGTCCCTGCCGTATCCATGATGCCGGCGGGATTCCCGGCCGCCAATACCGAAGCGCTCGCGCATATACAGCGGTACGACCCGGAAAGGGCCCGCCGCCTGCTTTCGGAAGCGGGTTATCCCGACGGCAGGGGATTTCCCGTCATGGCCATGTGGTTGCGCGGCGAAGCCTACCTTAGAAAGGTGGCCGCCGAGGCCATACAGGCCATGCTGAAGCAGAATCTGAATATCGACGTCGAAGTCCTGAACGTGGAACGGAAGGTCTACACGGAAGCGATGAACGCCAAGGAAATCCCCTTCTCCATGATCGCCTACGGATGGGACTACCTCGACCCCAGCAACCTGCTCAACCTGTTTTTGTCCCGGGGCCGCCATCCGTGGCGCAACGACCGTTACGAGGAACTCGTCGAACAGGCCAACCAACTGGTCGGTGATCCCGAACGCCGCACGCTGCTCTATCAGCAGGCGGAGGAGATCCTGGTCAGCGACGTGGGCGGCGTCTTCCTCTGGCACGACCTGGTCAACGAAATGTGGCGTCCCTACATCCGCGGCGACGCGCTCGAACCGAACGAATCGGGATACCGGGCGTGGCGGGGAAATCAGATGCTGAACCTGATGACGACGATTTACATTACTGAGGATGTAACCCGGGAAAAGGCGGCACGGAAACCCGGCGGACCGTGGAGCTGGTTTACCGACCGTTGACCAGAGGTGTTCCCGGTCGGAGCGGACTTTCGGGACGGAGCAGCCTTCGGACAGAAGGAGTTCCGGGACGGAGCGGCCCTTCGGTAGGAAGCGGCTTCCGTGACAGTGCGGCCCATCGGACGGAAGCGGCTTCTCGCGTCAACATTCGAACCGGTTCCAAATGGATGCGTATGCCTTCAAACATAAGAAAATGGTGTATTCTCGCCCTGGCCACGATATTGACCGGCTCGACGGCGCTCCTGTGCGCCACCCTTATAGGCGCCGACGTCTCCGAACCATCCGGACAGAACATCTCCGATTCATCCGGACAGGAGCAGCCGGTCCGTGCCAACTCCGACGGGGCTCATGTCAACTCCGTCGGCGTCACTCTTCCTGCGGACGCCGCGCCGTCGGAATACCAGCACCTGCGCACCTTCGAGCTGAACAACCGTTTCATGGACCGGGCCACCTCTTCCTACCAGAAGATCTTCGGCTTCGCGTTGACCAATGAGCCGCTGACCCGGGTCGACCGGGATTTCAACCTGCTCCCCGCAGCGGCGACGCACTGGGAAGTGACCGAAGACGGCCTCACGTGGATTTTCCATCTGCAGCAGGACCTGGTCTTCGGCGACGGCCGGCCCGTCACGGCCTACGACTACGAGGCATCGTTCCTTCGCTGGGCCGATCCGAAGACCGGGTTCGATTTCGAATGGTACTACCGGCCGATCAAGAACTGGGGCGAGGTCG
The DNA here is from genome assembly GCA_022821935.1 of Candidatus Latescibacterota bacterium. GTDB lineage: Bacteria > JAAXHH01 > JAAXHH01 > JAAXHH01 > JAAXHH01 > JAAXHH01. The sequence continues at coordinate 1,373 of JAJECR010000360.1, read as the reverse complement.
TGGCCGGCCGCATGCCCCTGGATTCCCTGGGCGTCGAAGCGCTGGACGAGCATACGATCGCCTTCACCACGACGCAGCCGACGCCCTACGCGCCGGAGCTGCTGAACTACAGCTGGGTGACCCCCACCCACCTGTTCGAGAAATACGGCCCGGCCTGGTCGACCCGTCCGGAGACCCACATGGGCAACGGGCCTTTCCGACTCAGGGAATGGACGATCAACGGCCACATCGTCCTCGAGCCGAGTCCCACGTACCGGGGTCCCAACAAGCCCTACCTGGAGCGCATCACTGCACAGCTCTTCAACGCTGCCGCGCAGCCGCCCTATCTCGCCGCCTACGAGGCCGGCGAGGTCGACTACATCGTGTTGAGCAATCAGGCCGAGATCAACCGGGTCAAGTCCATCCCTTCGTTGAAGGACCACTTGAACACCTACGTGGATTTTCAGACCTATTACCTGATGATGGACACCCACAACCCTCCCTTCAACGACTTGAGAGTCCGCCAGGCCTTCAGCCATGCCGTGGACCAGGCTTCGCTCATGAACTCCGCCCTGAGGGATATCGGGCTGCCGGCTTCGTCCATGCTGCAACCGGGGTTTCCCGCGGCCAACACGGAAGCGCTGGCCTCCATTCAACGGTACGATCCGGATCTGGCTCGCAGGCTCCTGGCCGAGGCCGGTTACCCGGAAGGCAGGGGATTCCCCGCCGTGAGCATGTGGCTTCGGGGAGAAACGATTGTGAACGCCACGGCCGCCGAAGCGGTACAGGCCATGCTCAAACAGAACCTGAACGTCGAAGTCGGTGTACGAAACGTGGAGCGGAAGGTGTTTACAGAGGCGATGAATGCCCGGGAAATCACCCTGGCGCTGATCCCCTACCGTTACGATTACGTCGACGCGAGCAACCTGCTCACGTTGTGGCTGTCGAACGGCAGGCATCCGTGGTATAATAAGCGGTTCGAAGACCTGGTACTCCGGGCGAATGTGCTGGTGGGAGACCCGGATCGGCGCAACGAACTATATCAGGAGGCGGAGGAAATCCTCGTCCGCGACGTGGGCGGCGTATTCCTCTGGTACACCCTGATCAATGAGATGTGGCGGCCCTACGTACGCGGCGCGGCGCTGGAGACCAACAACTGGGGATACAAGGCGTGGCGGGGCAACCAGATGCTGAACCTGATGCCGACCCTGTATATCTCGGAAGATGTCCTGAAATCGGCCGATGAGCAGGAATCCACCGGCTTCTGGGACTGGCTGACTACGCGGTAACGGGCCCTACGCAGCAGCCTCATTCACGATGCGTCCGTCGAAGAGCCGGATGGTCCGGTGGGCGTGGTCGGCCAGCGCCTGGTCGTGGGTCACCATGATGATGGT
>JAJECR010000027.1 GCA_022821935.1 Candidatus Latescibacterota bacterium | reverse complement strand
GAAGGGAGACGTCCAGCGTACCGGCCGTGGATTCCCGTCCCGTATCGCACGCCGCTCTGCGGGCCTCCAGCGCTTCACTGATGGCTTTCTTGGCCTGGTTGACCCGCTGGCCGATCCGCGGGCGGTCTTCGGGGGCCGCCTTGCCCACGGACCGCAGGATCCGGGTCAGGTCGCCGTTCTTCCCCATGTACCGGATGCGGATGTCTTCCAGGTCCGACGGGTCTGCGGCGCGGGCGATTTCATCCAGCGCCCGGGCTTCGATGGCTTCTGCTTCCTGTACCATGGATGGTCCGGTCCCGGTCCTTCGTCAGAAGGAAGACGCGCCGCCAAGCCCGGACGTACCACCGCCGTCGACGAACAGGTCCGATCTTCGTCGTCCGGGAACCGTAAACGGGACGGCCGCTTTGCGGTCTTCCGTGGTGATCGTCAGGAAAACTGCGCCTTTGCCGTGTCCGCTACGACGGCAAAGGCTGGAGGATCGTTGACGGCGAGTTCGGCAAGGACTTTCCGGTCGATCTCGATATGGGCCAGCTTCATGCCGTGAATGAGCTGGCCGTATGTAAGGCCGTTGAGCCTTGCGGCCGCGTTGATCCGGGTGATCCACAGACGGCGGAAATCGCGCTTGCGGCGGCGGCGGTCGCGGTATGCGTAGGCCCAGCCCCGGTTGACGGCTTCGCGGGCCGTCCTGTAAAGCCGGTTGCGCCGTCCCCAGTACCCCCTGGCCAGCTTGATGACTTTCTTGCGCCGCCTGTGCGAGGCGGCGGCGTTGGTAGCACGTGGCATGATTCGTTCCTTCTTTAGGTTCGGTTTCTGCGCCGTTTAATTCGGCATCATCCGCCTGAGACGCGGCGTGTCGGCCTTGCTTGCCATGGCGGTGCCGCGAAGTAATCTCCTGCGCTTGCCGGACTTGGACAATTTCCGGTGTGTCATGTGTGAATGGCTTCGTTTGAACTTGCCGGAGGCGACCCGCTTGAATCGTTTCGCCGCCGCTTTCAACGTCTTGATTTTCGGCATGATCAACTCCTGGTACGTACCGTGTCTACCTGGGCATGAGGACCAGCGACATGCTGCGTCCTTCCAGCCTGGGCCGCTGTTCGATAGTGCCCACGTCTTCCAGCATTTCCGCCATGTGTTCCAGCTTCTGCTGACCCAGTTCCACATGGGTCATTTCCCGGCCCCAGAACCGAACGGACACCTTGACCTTGTTCCCGTGCCGCAGAAAATCGCGGGCCTGCTCGGCCCGGTACTCGAGGTCGTGTTCGCTGATCTTGGGCGTCTTGAAGCGGATCTCCTTCAACTGCGTCACGTGTTGTTTCTTGCGCGACTCCTTTACCCGCTTGCTCTGCTCGTACTTGTACTTGCCAAAGTCCATGATCTTGCAAACGGGCGGGCGGGCATCGGGCGATACTTCCACGAGGTCCAGGTCGGCGCCCGTCGCGAGCTGCAGGGCCTCCTTGGTATCCATGATGCCGACCTGCTCGCCTTCCGCGCTGATTACCCGTACCTGGGGCACGCGGATCATTCCGTTGACTCTGACGTTTCTCTTTTGAATGGCTGTCCTCCCGAATCCTTTTACCTTCGATTCAGTTCGTAGCCCGACCCGCCCGGTCGTTCCGGGCAGTCCGGGTGATTTCTTCTTCCATCGCGGTGATCAGGGCATCCACCATCATGTTCCCCTGGTCACCCTGGCCGTGCCGGCGGACCGATACGTCGCCCGCCTCCATCTCGCGGGCGCCGGCAATGGCCATGAAGGGGATCTTCATTGTCTCCGCTTCGCGGATCTTGTATCCGACTTTCTGGTTTCGCACGTCCGTCTCGACCCGGAAACCGGCGTCTGCCAGCCTGCGTTCCACCCGGTGGACGTAATCGGTCTGGTGCTCCGATATGCCGATCACGATTACCTGCACCGGGGCCAGCCAGGTCGGGAAGGCGCCGGCACAGTGCTCGATGTACACGCCGAGAAACCGCTCCACGCTTCCCAGTATGGCGCGGTGGATCAGCACCGGACGGGCGGGCTTGCCGGATTCGGTGACGTACTCCAGTCCGAACTGCTCCGGCATGTTGAAATCCAGCTGGCACGTACCCAGTTGCCAGGGGCGCTGCAGGGCGTCCTTCACGAAGAAGTCCACTTTCGGTCCGTAGAAGGCCGCCTCGCCCGGCGCCACTTCGTAGTCTACGTCCATGCTGTCCAGCAAGTGGGCCAGGGACTCCTCCGCCTGGTCCCACAGCTCGTCGGAACCGGCGCGCTTTTCCGATCGCGTGGACAGGTGGATGACGGTGTCTTCGAATCCGAGCGTGGTATAGGCCTCCCGCAGCATCTTGATAAAATCATCGACTTCGTCCCGGATCTGGTCGGGACGGCAGAAGATGTGGCCGTCGTCCTGCGCGAAGGAGCGCACCCGCATCAGGCCGGCCGTCACACCGGACCGCTCGTGCCGGTGCAGCCGGGCGAAATCGGCGTACCGGACGGGCAGGTCGCGGTAGGAATGGTGGCCCGCCGCGTACATGAGGCAGTGACTTGGACAGTTCATCGGCTTGGGCGCGTACTCGCGGTCGTCGGCTTCGATCGTGAACATCTCGTCCCAGAAATGCTCGTAATGGCCGGAGATCTTCCACAGGCCGGCTTCGTAGATCAGCGGCGTAATGACTTCATCGTAGCCGTACTTTTTGTATAACCCACGCACGTAATCGGTCAGGGTGTTGTAGACCAGGGCGCCTTTCGGAAAGAAGAAGGGCGACGCCGGCGCGTGGGGATGAAACATGAACAGCTCGAGCTGCCTGCCCAGTTTGCGGTGGTCCCGGCGCTCCGCTTCGGCGCGGCGTTCCAGGTACGCTTCCAGGTCTTTCCGGCTCGGATAGGAAACGCCGTATATCCGCTGGAGGCTCTGGTTGTTCTCGTCTCCGTGCCAGTAGGCGGCCGCCACGTTGAGCAGCTTGAAGGCCTTGATCTTTCCGGTCGACTGGATGTGCGGCCCCCGGCAGAGATCGATGAAATCCCCCTGCTCGTAAATGCTGATCACCTCGTCCGCGGCCAGGTCGTCGATCATCTCGACCTTGTAGGATTCGCCCCGTTCGGTGAAAAGGGCGCGGGCGTCTTCGCGGGACAGTTCACGGCGCCGGATGGGCATGTCCGCCCGGGACAGCTCGGTCATGCGGTCCTCGATGCGCTCGAGGTCCTCGGCCGAGAACGGCTCCGGCATGTCGAAGTCGTAATAGAACCCTTCCTCGATGGGCGGACCGATGGTCAACCGGGCTTCGGGGAACAGCTCTTTCGTGGCCTGGGCCATCAGGTGCGTGGTACTGTGCCAGTACACCTCGCGGCCTTCGGGATTGTTGAAGGTCAGCACCTCCAGGGAGGCGTCCCCGTCCAGCCGGTGGTCCAGGTCGACCTGGTCGCCGTTGAGCTTGGCCGCCAGCGCCGCCCGGCCCAGGCCCGGACCGATGCGCGTCACCGCGTCCATGACCGTCGAACCCGGCTCCATTTCGAAATGACCGCCGTCTGGTAGGGTAATCCTGACGCTACTCAATGACTTGCTCCTCGGCAGTTCCGCTTGATTCCGCCACATCCGGCAAACTGGATTTCACTACATCGAACAAACAGATAAAGATAAAGTTCACGGCAGGTTCTGTCAATAAAATTACCGCTGCCTGAAACCCCTCAGCGATCGAGCAGGCTGCCCATCATATCGCTGTAAGAACGCCGGCCGTCGGCGGTGTTTTTGCTGATCCGGGAATGCTGGTGCAGACCCTCGAGCAGGAATTCCATGGCAACGGCCAGTTCGGCCCGGCTGTCCGTCCGGATATGCTCGCGCGCCAGCTTCCGCAACCCGCCGACGCTGTTCAGCGCGCTGTAATAGGATTTGTCGTCCATGGTGTCCGAAATCTCGACCGTCTGTCCCTCCTCGAACCAGGCGAGGATCTCCTGGTAGTACGCGCCACGTTCATCATCCTCGCCGTAGACCGCGGGAAAGTAGTTTACGAAAACTTCCTTCACGGCCCGTCCGATCAACGCCTCGGCCACTTTGACCTCGCCTTCCTGCTCGCCCTCGTACACGAGTTCCAGTTTGCCCGTCATCGCCGGTATTGCCGCGGACAGATCGCACATGCGGGGCACGACGGATTTCTGCTTCTGCAACAGGCATCGTCTTTCGACCTGGCTGACCAGGTTTTCCATGGCGGCGATGGTCATGCGCGTGCTCACGCCGGAGGTCTGGTCGATGAACTCGCTGCCCCTGGCCTGGAATGCGATCTCTTCCACCGTTTCGCGCAGGAAGGCCGGCATGTCGACGCCCACGCCGCCGGGCCGGTCGGTCCAGGCCTCCTGGTCGGTGATGGCCATGGCGTATGCGCGGTTGACCGGGTAGTGGGTGAGGATCTGCGAGTCGATCCGGTCCTTGAGCGGGGTGATGATGGAGCCCCGGTTGGTATAGTCCTCCGGGTTCGCCGAAAAGACGATCATCACGTCCAGGGGAATCCGTACGGGAAACCCCCTGATCTGGATATCCTTCTCTTCCATGATGTTCAACAGGCCGACCTGGATGCGGGGCTGGAGATCGGGCAGTTCGTTGACGGCGAAAATACCCCGGTTCATCCTGGGGATGATGCCGAAGTGGATCACGCCCTCGTGGGCATAGTGGAGCCGCTGGGAGGCCGCCTTGATGGGATCGATGTCGCCGATCAGGTCGGAAATGGTCACGTCGGGCGTGGCGAGTTTCTCGCCGTACCGCCGCGACCGGCCGATCCATTCGATGGGCGCGTCGTCCCCCCGCTCGGTAACGAGGTCCCGGGCGCGCCGGCTGACGGGCGCGAAGGGCGAACTGTTGATTTCACAGCCTTCGATCACGGGCATGTACTCGTCGAGCAGCGTGGCCAGAGATCTCAGGATGCGGGTTTTTGCCTGTCCACGCAGCCCGAGGAGAATGAAGTCGTGCCGGGACAGGATCGCGTTGACCAGTTCGGGGATTACGGTCTTGTCATACCCGACGATACCGGGAAAGACCTGCTCGCCGCGGGTGAGCTTGCCAATCAGGTTGTCCCGCATTTCGTCTTTAATGGATCGTTGCGGATAACCCATGCCGCGCAGCGCGCCAATGGTAGTGGCAGCGGTATAGTCCATTTGCTCCCGGGTGTCCGTGACGGGATGGATTCGAGGGGGAGGATCCGTGGCGTGGATTTCCCGTTCGACCGTCGACGGATTTTATCGCGGGAGGCCTGCCCTGTCAACAGTTTTTTGCCTTTTCCCAGGGGCCGTAACACCGCCTTTTCCTTTGACTTCAACGGGTTTTCG
>JAJECR010000112.1 GCA_022821935.1 Candidatus Latescibacterota bacterium | reverse complement strand
CTACATCGACGACCAGGGCGGGCGGCAAGGCGCGCTTCAATATGACGCCGCCTCCCTGCTGCAGGATGGCAAGGCGGATATTCCCTGGGAGACCCGGGGCGAACTCCTGGATTACTATATCGAGGCGGTGGGCGCATATGCGCCGGTGCAACGGGCGTCCTTTCTCGCCTACTACTACGGTTACGCCCTGGTCCGCCTCATGCAGGCGCTGGGTGCCTACGGGTACCGGGGACTCTACGAAGGGAAATCCCACTTCCTGACGAGCATCTCCCCCGGCGTCCGAAACCTCGAAGGCCTTTTGGCGCGGGCCGATCTGCCGGTCAGCCTGCCTGAACTGGACCGGATCTGGTCGCGCATCGTCGACGATCCGGCGCTTCGGGGAATGGGAGAAGCGTCTGGAGAAGGCCTGACCGTCCACCTCTGGAGTTTTTCCTATCACCTCGGCCTGCCCCGGGACCCGAGCGGAAACGGCGGAGGGTTCATTTTCGACTGCCGGGTCGTGAAGAACCCAGGGCGTAATCCGGAATACGCGGCCCTGACGGGGAAGGACCCGCCGGTGGCGGCCTTCCTGGACGAACTCGAGGAAGCCCGGTCCTTCATGGGGGATGCGCAGACCATGGTCGACCGGGCGGTCGACCACCACCTGCGGCGCGGGTTCAGCGACCTGACCGTCGCCTTCGGGTGCACGGGCGGGCAGCACCGTTCGGTCTACTTCGCGGAACGCCTGGCGGCACACCTGAAAGTGCGCCCGGGCCTGACGGTCCGGCTGAGGCACCGGGAACAGGAGGATGCGTGAAGGCCATGATCCTCGCCGCGGGACTGGGAATCCGGTTGCGGCCCCTCACCGACGCCCGGCCCAAGGCGCTCGTGACGGTGGCGGGAAGACCCATGATTCACTGGGTGATCGCGCGGCTAGCCCGATATGGCTTTACCGACATCATCATCAATGCCCACCATTTCGCGGACCAGATCGAAGCCTTCGCGGCCGCATACGACGGCCCCGGAGTCTCGCTGACTGTTTCCGTGGAGGAGGAGATCCTGGACACCGGCGGCGGGGTACGGAAGGCCGCGTGGTTCTTCGACCGCGAGGAGCCGTTCCTGGTGCACAACGTGGACGTGCTGACCGACCTGGATCTAACCGGACTGATGAACGCCCACCGTGCGTCGGCCGCCCATTCGGCCTCAGGCGCCCTGGCCACCCTGGCCGTGAAGGGAAGAAAGAGTTCGCGTCACCTGCTATTTGATGGGGCGGGACGGCTTGGCGGCTGGCGTTCGGATGTTACGGGAGAGACGCGCTTGGTCCGGCCGATGGCGGATCCCGTCACTCCCGTGCCCTTTATGGGCGTCTACGCCATGTCCCCGGCAGCGCTCGCGAGGATGCAAGAGGCCGGTCCCTTTTCGATCATCGACTTCTTCCTGGAACTTGCGAGCGCGGCCGATGGCGGGCGGGTCCGGGCCTTCCGGGCCGAAGAGGCCAGGTGGGCGGATCTTGGCACCACAGAGCGCATCGCGGCGGCGGAGCGGCTTTTTGGAACGGACTGGTTCGAGGAGATCGGATAGTCCGTTCTCCGGACGAGTACATGTAAGCAAGGGCCAGGCTGGACAGGCTGTCCCGCCATCGGTCGAAATGACTTGAAAAGCAGTGTGCAAACGATTATCTTGAGACTGTACAGATCTTCCTATAAACACGCCCTCACCCCAAGGAGGCTTTACGTGATCGAAGCAATGTCCTCCCGCGGCGCGAGGCAGTGTCTGCGTAGTCTGCTTTATCGCGGTTGTTGCCCCCGCCGGGACTTTTCTTCGACCTAACCGGCGACAGGTGTCATCGATGTGGTGACAGTTGTTCATCCGGTTTCCCGCTCGTCGAGCGTCTCCAGATATTCATACGGAACGGCATTTTCCCCCCTGCACCGGCCAGGCTGGACTTCGCTTTCTGACTCAGGCGTCGGTACGGCCTTTGGACGATAGGGAATCCCTGTTCGCAGGCAGCCCGGAGCCATGCCCTGCAATGGCCTTTCCCCGCGTGTCTTCCGCGTGGCGATAGCCCTTTTCAGGTATCCGTGGCGCCACCTGCAGACGGGCCGGGCGGCGGGAAGGCCGGAAGGCGGGTTCCAGTGTCCGGTGCGGATCCTCCAAATCAGTAAGGAAGGTACAATGTTTGGCAGAACGAAAAGCAGTAGGCCCAAGTTTCAGATATACGATCTCAGGAACTTCAGGAAGATACCGCAGATCGAAAGCCTTTCGGATGACCTGAAGTTCGAAATGGAAGTCGTGGCACGGGTATTGCCTTTCCGGACGAATTCCCACGTGGTGGAGAACCTGATCCAATGGGAAAATACCCCCGACGACCCCATGTTCCAGCTCACCTTTCCGCAGAGGGAGATGCTGTCGCCGGACCACTTTGACGCGGTGGCGGCCCTGGTGAAAAAAGGGGCAGGTGAAGCGGAGATGGCGCGAACCGTGAACCGGATCCGGTGGGATCTGAATCCACAGCCTGCCGGTCAGCTCGAGCACAATGTCCCCAGGGAAGACAACGAGAAGCTGGATGGCATGCAGCACAAGTACCGGGAGACGGTCCTGTTCTTCCCGTCCCAGGGACAGACCTGTCACGCCTACTGCACCTTCTGCTTTCGCTGGCCCCAGTTCGTGGGCATCGATGAACTGAAGTTCGCCAGCCGCGAGGTCGAAAGTCTCATCAGGTACCTCGAGGACAATCCCCAGGTCACCGACGTGCTTTTCACGGGCGGGGATCCCATGGTCATGCGGGCGAAAAACCTCAGCGTGTACATCGACGCGTTGCTGAAGGCGGACCTCCCCAATCTGCACACGATCCGGATCGGGACGAAATCGCTGGCCTACTGGCCATACAAGTACCTTACGGACCCGGATGCGGATGACGTCCTGGCGCTGTTCGAACGGGTCATCCGCGCCGGCAAGCACCTGGCCGTCATGGCCCATTGCAGCCACCCCGCCGAACTCCAGCCCGACGCGGTGGCAGAGGCGGTCAGCCGGATTCGCGGCACGGGGGCGAAAGTCTACACACAGTCGCCCATCCTGAGGCATATAAACGACGATCCGGACACCTGGGCCGCCATGTGGCGCAGGCAGGTGGACCTGGGGATGGTACCCTATTACATGTTCATGGTGCGGGACACCGGCGTGCAGCGTTTCTTCGCCGTGCCGCTGGTCCGGGCCTGGGAGATCTTCCAGAACGCCTATCAGCAGGTAAGCGGGATCTGCCGGACCGTGCGGGGACCCAGCATGTCGGCCCATCCAGGGAAGGTCCATGTCCTGGGCGTAAGCGAGGTCCACGGCGAGAAGATCATCGCCTTGCAATTCCTGCAGGGACGCAATCCGGACTGGGTCCTGCGGCCGTTCTTTGCCCGCTACGACGAGGAAGCCATCTGGCTGGACGACCTCGAGCCGGCCTTCAGCGAGGAGGCCTTTTTCTTCGAGAAGGAGCTGGCGCAGTTGTGCGAGGAGGAGCTGCCCTCCGGCCAGTGGGACGTGATGGAGTCCCTTGCGCTGGAAGGGGTGGAGTTTTAGTGAAACGCGGCAGGGGTCAAGATATGGTAATCGATGCTCTCGATTAATTTCCGTGTAACATGATCGTTACAGCTGGACAAGAGATTGCCGGATCAGTCGACTGCTGAAGCACTCCGTTTCTCAACTACAGCCTCAGACAGCTTTTCCCCAGCCCACTGATTGATACTCACGCCGTTGACTTCGGCCGCCTCGGCTACTGCCGCGTGGATTTCCGGATCGATTCGCAACAGGAGTTTCCCCGAATATGGCTTGTTCGGCGGTTCGCCTCGTTCGTTACAACTATCCAGGTAGAATTCTAGGGCCTCTTCGAACGCCTCACGAACTTCTCCGACGCTTGTACCGTGAAACGTGATGATGTCGCGAATACCAGCCACTCGGCCGACGAAACATCCATCCTCGTCACTGTATTCTATTCGTGCCGGGTATCCTTTGTAGCGCATGGGTTTCATGGCAGACTTCCAACCTTCAGGGGAGGATCTTACGTTGACGACTATTCATGACATATGATATCAAATTATAATATCATATGCAAGAGTTATTGTTGTTATTGCAGGCGGTCCGTCAATCCCCCAGCCCCGCATACCGACAGACGATTTCCACGGCTTTTACCAGGGTCTTCGCGCCGAGCACGGCGTATTCATCGATCAGGTTGCCTTCCTGGTCCAGCGTCCCCAGGCCGGGCCCGAGGAACATCTTCCCGCTGTAGATCGTGGCGGGTTCGACGCCCATGTGCTCCTGGGCGAGCACGATGGGATTGGTGTTGGCCCACAGATCTTCCAGGTTGAAGATCGGGATGCCGAAGGCGCCGTCCTTCCACGTGCGTTCGTAGTTGAGTTCGGTGCCGCCGAGTTGATAGGTCTTCGTGAAGATCAGGTCGTCACGGAAGCGCGCGGGCTTCATCCGGGCGAATTCCTCTACGATGATTTCGTGGAACCGGTCCACGGGATCGGTGACCAGTTGGGGCCGGTCGCGCAGGACCTTCAAGTAGGCGGTCAGACCGACCAGGGTGTCTCGGCCCGGGTCGCTGAACGTATAGACCGCCTTGCCGTGGGAGGATAACTCGCCATACCGCTGGCCGCCCAGGCCCATGCCCTTGCGGATCGGGTTGATGATCTCCTCCTTGCCGACCAGCAGTCCCGACGCGGGCGCGCGGCCCGGCTTGTCCATGCTGTAGGTGATGATGTCGCAGCCGATGTCACGGGGATCCATGCCGACAATGGGAATCGAGCCTCCCGTGTCTACAATGTATGGTACATCGTAGTCCCGGGCCACTTCGGCGAGTTTCTTCAGGAGGACCGGAGCGCCATTTTCGTCCTGCTCGCCGAGCCCGTAGCTGGGCGTGTCGTAACCCACCGTGGCAATGCCCGTGAGCAGGGCGGCGTTTCGCCCGGCGGCCTTCTTCACGTTTTCGATGGTCCCGTCCACGTCCACCCTGGTGAGCAGCGAGGTGGGATTGTACCGTATCCCATGGGGATCGTACTTCGCGCCGTCCATGCGGACGTAGAGCGTCTCGAGGTTCGCCAGACTCTTGTTTTCGATGCCCAGTTCGCCGCCGGCGATGGTCCGGTCCACGAGGAGGTTCTTGTACCTCGGGGGGAAGGCCCGGCCGTACCCGCCCAGCCATTCGTAGTCCTCGCCGTAGGGCATGAGCAGCCGGCCGCGGTAGATATCGCCGTGGCGCATGGAAGGCGGCGCGCAAAGGGTCTCCAGTGTCAGGCGCAGCAGCGCTTCGCAGGTATTGGCGGCCACCGCGTCGTATTCGTCGCCGTAGACGTTCTTGACGATTTCCCGCAGTTCATCCTCGACCACCCGGACCGGGTAGGTTTTGCCGCCCCGGTTGGCTTCCACGATCGCGTCCAGCACGTAATCGGGCAGGTTGCCGGGCCGCGCCGAGCTTCCGGCGTACAGGCCGATATCCTGTTTCAGCTTCAGCGTGCCGATCTCTTCACCGTATTTGCGGGCTTCTTCGGCGATTTTGGGAAAGTTGTCGTAGATCGACTGGTACCACTGAAACTTGTACATGGCAGGTTCTGTTTCGGATCAATCCATGGCCGAAATCACCTCTAGCGCGCGTTCCACGTCGGCCATCTGGTTGTACAGGTGGGGCGAGAAGCGGATCACGTTTCCGCGCAGCGCCACCATGACGCCAGATTGCTTCAGGTGCCGTTCCACGTCGGAGACATCGCGACCGGGAAAGCGGGCGGTGACGATGGCCGAGCGTTCGGCGGCGTCCCGCGGGGAGGTGACCTCGGCGCCGATCGACGCCAGGCCGTCGATGAGATGGTCGGCCAGGACCTGGTTATAGGCGAAAATCCGGTCGATACCCGTATCGACGAGGAATTCGATCGACTTAGCGAACCCCCCGGCGCATCCGTAGGCCATGGTGCTGAACTCGAACCGGGACGCGTCTTCCGGGTAGTCGGGCGGATCGGTGCGAATATCCCATATGTCCACCTGGCTCCTGAAACCCACCAGGCCGGGTTCGAGGCTCGTGGCGAGGTGTGGCGCGACGTACATGACGGCCACTCCAAATGGGCCGCACAACCACTTGTACGCCCCGGCGGCCACGACGTCCACGCCCATTTCGGGCGCGTCGATGGGGACGGCGCCCGCCGACTGGGTGGCGTCCACGACGAGCAGCGCGCCGTGGCGGTGCGCGATCTCCGCGAAGGCGGCGAGATCCCAGCGCTGGCCGCTGCGGAATTCGACATGGGACAGGGCCACCACCGCCGTGTTATCGTCCACGAGGTCCTTCACGCGGTTTGGATCGACGGTGTCTCCCTGCGCGTGTGCAAGCCGGATCTCACAGCCCGTGTGATTGGCGACGCGTCGCCAGGGGTAGACCGAGGCGGGGAAGGAAACGTCGGTGCTGACGACGTTGGTATCCGCGCCGGGCATGACCGCCCAGGCCAGGGAACTCAGCAGTTCCGTGGTGCTGGAACCGGCGGCGATGTTGGTCGGGGACGCACTGAAAAGCCGGGCCGCCTGCCGGTGGAGTTCGTCGAAGACCGTGGCTTCGGCTTCTTCGTCGAAGTGGTTGCTGCCGTTCTCGGCGACGTCGCGGTACCAGTCGGTGATCGCCGCAGCCGCCGGACGGTACATGGGCGTCACGTTGGCCGCGTTGATATACGTGCAGGTTTGTGCTACGGGGAACTCATCGACCGGGACCAGCGGATCGAGGGACTGTGGCATGGCAGGCCCTTCCCGTGATCAGCCGGCGGCCGCGCCGCGCTCGTTTTCCGATCCCGCGGCTTCTTCCCCGGCTACCTGCCGGAGCAGGCCGGCGATACGGCGCAGCCCCTCGTTCAGGTATTCGGGCGGCAGGCCGTAACTGATGCGGAGATGGTTGGGTACGCCGAAGTAGTCGCCGGGACCGATGAGCACCGACTTCTCCTGGATCAGGCGGTTCGCCAGGGTCGCGGAATCCGTCTTCAGGTTATACCGGACGAAGGACACGGCGGTCGCCTGGGGCGGCACGAGACTCAGGATGTCCGCGTTGTCGCCGATCCAGTTCTGATAGTTCTCCCATCCGCGGCGTATATAGCCCCGCGTCCTTTCGAAGATGGCCTTCCGCACGTCCGGGCGCAGCGCCAGCGGCGCGAGAAAGTGGTTGGACAGCTTGGCCGTGCTCAGCGTCAGGTATTCGTGGCGCATCCAGAGCTGCCTGATCAGGTCTTCGGGACCCACGAGCCAGCCGATCCGCAGGCCGGGCATGCCGAAGGACTTGGACATGCTGCCCGCCGCGATAACCCGTTCGTAACGTCCGTAGAAGGAAGGCGAAACCTCCTCGCGTTCCCGTTCGGACCCGGCGTAGATCTCGTCGGAGAGCAGGTAGGCGCCGCTCTGTTCGGCCACGCGGACGACGGCGTCCATTTCGGACTCCGTCAGGATCTGCCCCGTCGGGTTGTTCGGATTACAGATGGAGATCAGTCTGGTGTCGTCCGACACCGCGGCTTCCAGGCTGTCGGTGTCGAGCGCCCAGCCGCGGTCGGGATCGAGGCTGAACGTCCGGCGGACGGCGCCCAGGTTGTGCGCGAGTCCCCAGCTCTGGAGGTAGCAGGGTACCTGGACCGCTACCTCGCCTCCGTCTTGCAGCAGCGTCTGGAACGTGATGAAATTGGCCTCGATACATCCGATGGTAACCAGTACGTTCTCGGCTGTCGCGCCGGGATAGTACTGGGCGATGGCTTCCCGCAGCTCCGGCGAACCGTTGGCGTATCCGTAGCCCAGTTCGGTCTCCAGCATGCGATCCAGCATGCCCGGATCGTGGGCGATCAGTTCCCTGACCTTCACCGGGTGCGCGCCACTCTCGGACAGGTTGTATTCCACGACCTGTTCCCAGTCCGACATGATGCGTTCCAGTTCGAAAGTCTGGAAGGCCGATGTCATGTGCTTTCTCCTTGGATTAGTGCGCCGGCCAGCCTGGCCAGCCCGGCCGATCTGTTCCGGTCCGGCCAGCCCAACCAATCCGGCTGCTGTGCTACTTTACGGCGTGGTAGACAGCCTTGGATATCTGGATGTCCTGCACGGCGACGCCCGTCGAATCGGCGATCGAGATCTGATCTTCGGATGTGCGGCCCAGGGACGGATTCTGGATCACGTTTCCGAGCTCGACCACCTTATCCTCGGTGATGGCGCCCGCCTTCATCGCCTGGGCGATCTCGCCCCGCAGCCTGCACTGGGGGATGCTGTCCGCCACGACCACGTCGGCCTTTGCGAGGACGCCGGGATCGAGTTCGATCTTGTCCGGCGTATCAGACCCCATGGCGGTGATGTGGGTTCCGGGCCGGACCTGGTCGGCGGTCAGCAGCGGCGACAGGGACGGGGTGGACATAATGATAAGATTGCTTGTCGCTGCCACGGCGCCGGCGTCATCCGTAATCTCGACGGTGTAACCCTGGGCTTCCATGTCGGCCTTGTAGGACGCCTTGCTCTCGGCCGAACGGCCCCAGGCGATTACGTCGGTGCAGTCGACTACGCCTTTCAGGTATTCGACCTGCATGCGCGCCTGAAGACCCGTACCGAATACACCGATTCGGTCGACGTTCTTCGGGGCGAGGACCCTGGCCACGACGGGCCCCATGGCGGCCGTGCGCACGTTGGTTAGATAGCCCTGGTCCAGCAGGAAGGCCACGGGTTGGCCCGTCCTCTGGTTGAAGATCAGCATCATGCCCTGGACGCGGGGGAGGCCGACGATCGGATTGTCGCTGAACCCGGACGCCAGCTTGATGACGTAGTAGTCGTCTCCGTTGATCGCGCCGTACTTGATATGGACGTTTCCGGGCGGATCCTCGAAGTGCATTTCGCCAACGGGTGGAACCTGCACCTTCCCCTGCGAATAGGCTACGAAACCGTCTTCGATGTCCTGAATGACGTCAATGCCGGCAACGGCTTCCTTGATGCGGTCCAGTTCTACGATGAGCGGCATGGTATTACTCCTCCCGGCAGTCTGGTTGACCTGGGCATGTACCCGGTGCGGCGGGTATCTGGATTGTCAATAAAATTGTCAATAAAAATGAGCAGACAAGTTAACGGATGCGCGGGCTGAAGTCAACCAAAACCGCGAAGATACCGCCCCCGGATAGCAGGCCGGGGACACGCCCACGAAATACAGGCCGGGGACGCCACGGTCGACTTCCGCGGCACACCGGACCGGCAGGGGATATTGTATTGACAAAAACAACCCCATTCCGCAAAATACGGGAGTCTCACAGGTATATCGGAAGGTCCCCGGAGGAATACCGCCATGGCGGATGTGGTCCTGAAGGAAGTCGAGAAGCGGTTCGACAAGAACACGGTGGTCCGCAACGTCAACCTGGAAATCAGGGATCGGGAATTCGTCGTGCTCGTCGGACCCTCAGGTTGCGGCAAGTCCACCACGCTGCGCATGATCGCCGGCCTGGAAGAAGTGACTTCCGGCGAGATCCACATCGATGGGAAGCGCGTGAACGACGTCCCTCCGAAGGACCGGGACATCGCCATGGTATTCCAGAACTACGCGCTGTACCCCCACATGACGGTATACGAGAACATGGCCTTCGGGCTCAAGCTGCGCAAGTATCCCCGCACCGAGATCGAGACGCGGGTCAACGAGACAGCCGGCATCCTGGGCATCGGCCATCTACTTGCCCGCAAGCCGAAGGCGCTCTCCGGCGGCGAACGACAGCGCGTGGCGGTGGGCCGCGCCATCGTGCGCAAGCCCAAGGTGTTTCTCTTCGACGAACCCCTGTCCAACCTCGACGCCAAGCTGCGCGTGCAGATGCGGACGGAGATCAGCAAGCTGCACAACAGCCTCGAAGCGACTATCATCTACGTCACCCACGACCAGGTCGAAGCCATGACCATGGGCGACCGTATCGCCGTGATGAAAGACGGCGAGGTGCAGCAGGTCGCCGCGCCCCTCGAGCTTTACGAGAATCCTGCGAACCGGTTCGTCGCGGGTTTCATCGGAAGTCCGGGCATGAACTTCATGGAGGGCAGGGTCGTCTTCGACAACGGGCATGCGGAGTTCGACGAAGGAAGCCTGCGTCTCCCCATTCCGGACCATATGCGGGACGCCCTGGCGCCCTGGCGGGACAGGGAGATCACGTTCGGCATCCGGCCGGAAGACATCACTTCCACGGATGCGAATAAGGACTGGAAAGAAGCCCGTCAGATCAAGGCGACCGTCGAAGTGGTGGAGCCCATGGGAAGCGAAACCTTCCTGTACATGACCACCGGACGGTATCCGTTCATTGCCAGAGTGGACGCCTTCGTGGACCCCGGTATAAACACGGAAATGCCGCTCCTCGTGAACATGGCCAGGGCCCACTTCTTTTCCAGGGACGATGAAGTGGCGATCATTTGACCGGTGAGCGCTGAGCACCTCTGTTCACACCTCTACACCTGAATGATATTGCTCCGGGCCTTTCCATTCCAACGGCCCGGATTTCTGTATTCGGATGGGAAGTCGGGCGTCAGCCCAGGTGGGCGCGTTTGGCGAGAAAGGTCAACAGGGCGTGGTCGAAGGGCGTACCCGTGTCCAGGCTGAGGTAGTCCGCCGCGTGCTCCCGGCAGACGCGGGAATACACCGCGTCCTGCTCCTCCAGGTCGCCCAGATAGGCTTCACGGATTACGTGCGGGTGGGTGTATACTTCCTCCCCGGTCTCCATGTCGCGGAAACGGACGGGGTGCCGAAAGGAAAAGTCCTTCTCGGCGGGATCGAGCAGGCGAAATACGATCACTTCATGCTTTCTATGGCGGAAATGCCGGATGCTGTCGACGATGTCACCGGGGTCGTCGAACAGGTCGGAAATGATGATAATCAGCCCGCGCCGCTTGATCCGTTCCGCCAGCGAGTGAAACGTCGCCCGGCTTCGTGTACCGGACCCCGGCGTTGCCGCGTGCAGCCGCTGTAGAATGGCGTGCAGGTGATTGCGGATCGACCGCGGTGGAACGTATTGCCGTATGCGCTCGTCGTACAGCACCAGGCCGACAGAGTCCTGCTGGCTCAGCATGAGGTAGGTGAGGGCGGCCGCCAGATACCTTCCGTATTCCAGCTTGCTTATGCCTTCAGACGCGTATTCCATCGACGCGCTGACGTCCAGGAAGATATAGGACTTCAGATTGGTTTCCTCTTCGTATTCCTTGATGTAGAACCTGTCCGACTTGGCGAAGACCTTCCAGTCGATATGCTTGATGGGATCGCCCGGCATGTATTGCCGGTGTTCCGCGTACTCGACGCTGAACCCGTGGTAGGGACTGCTGTGCAGTCCGGCGATGAACCCTTCCACGACCAGCCGCGCCTTGAGGTCCAGCCGGGCGAGCCGGGACACGGTCATCGGATCGAGGTACTTGCGGTAATCGGGTGTGTTCGGCGTGTTCATGGAGTACAATGTAGCGTGAAGAAGGCTAGGGCGTTTTCATCTCATCTATCAACTGCGTGATGATGTCATCGGCGGTGACGCCGTCCGCGTCGGCGTTGAAATTGGTTACAATGCGGTGTCTCAGCACCGGCAAAGCCAGGGCGCGCACGTCTTCGGGCGTGGGTGTATAGCTTCCCATGAGCACCGCCCGGGCCTTTGCGCCCAGGATCAGGTACTGGGAAGCCCGGGGCCCGGCGCCCCAGCTGACCCTGTCCTTGATGAACGTCGGGGCGTCCGGCTCGATCGGGCGGGTCATGCGCGCGAGTGTGACCGCGTATTCGACGACATGATCCGCCACGGGCACTCGCCGGACCAGTTGCTGCAGTTTCTTTACGTCGTCCCCGGTCAGGATATGCTCTGGCACGGCCTCCTGAACGCTCGTCGTACTCCGCGCGATTTCGATCTCCTCGCTTCGGGACGGATATTCCATGTATATACTGAACATGAAGCGGTCCAACTGGGCTTCGGGCAGGGGATAGGTACCTTCCTGCTCGATGGGATTCTGCGTCGCTAGGACGAAGAACGGCTCGTCGAGTTTCATGGATTCCCCCGCGGCCGTCACTTCGTGTTCCTGCATCGCCTGCAACAGGGCCGCCTGGGTCTTGGGCGGCGTACGGTTGACCTCATCGGCCAGGATCACGTTCGCGAATATCGGTCCGCGGATGAACTTGAACTCCCGGTGGCCGGTCGTACGGTCCTCCTCCAGGATTTCCGTTCCCGTGATGTCGGACGGCATCAGGTCGGGCGTGAACTGTATGCGGCTGAACTTGAGATCGAGTGTGTTTGAAAGCGTTTTGATCAGCAGTGTCTTGGCCAGTCCCGGGACGCCAATCAACAGGGCGTGACCGTTGGCCAGGAGTACGGTCAGGAGTTGCTGGATTACGTCCTGCTGACCGATGATGACCTTCGATATTTCCGACCGGATGCGATCGCTCGCGTTATTCAGCTCCTCCACGATTTTCAGGTCGTCCTGCCGCGGTTCGTCTGCCATTTGCGTTTCCTTGGAAGATGAGATTTCGGATTCACTTGCCGCGCAATCCAAGTACCCGATATGTAGCCCGATCCAACGGTCGCTGGGATATCCCGCTACGTTGAACGTTTTGGCCGTCAGCGCACCGGTGCCCGACAAGATACAGCCCGACAAGATACAGGATGATTGGAAAGGCTATCAAGAAGTTTAGACGGCAGGCGGGGACTCCTTTAACCCTTTGTGGTCGACTCGAAACGCTACTTCCCTCGTCCGTTGATCAGAAGCTCCTTGATCTCCGCTACATCGGATTCAATCCGGCCCAACCTTTGGTCTACGCATCTGTGCAGTTCACTGATTTTCCTCGTCACTTCCCTTCCAAAGACATTGAATCTTCTGATCATCTCCTCTTCAAAGACATTCAACCTCTTGGTCATGTTTTTCTCAAACATGTTGAATCTGTCGGTCATGTTTTTCTCAAAGAGATCGGACCTCCTGGTCAAGTTTTTCTCCAAGGCCTCAAATCTCTCGCTTAAATCCTCGTTGTTCGACATGGACGCCTCCTATGGCAGATGGCAGGTACTTCTCCGGACCACGAAAGTTTTCTGCCCCATTAGTCGGCGTTCCTATGGTTTTCTCGAACTATACGCTGATTTTCAACTCATACCTTGATCCCACGTCGTCCTTGGTCCGTCCACGTAATCCAGAAAGCGGTCGGCGATGGCCGCCTCCTCCGTATCGCCCGTGTGTATCACGACGCGCCACCGGAAAGTGGTCTCCGTGTCCGCGGCGCAGTGGTAGTCGTCCCAGATCATCCAGCAATTCGCGGCGAACAGTCCGTATCCCCGCACGTGCCAGGCCGTGGGATAGCGGGGGTTGTCCGGATGGTCGAACACGGCGAACCCCCCGGTTTCGGCGCCCACGGGCCCGCAGTAGTCCATCCAGTGGGCCCGCCGCGACCAGCATCCGGCCTCGTCGCCGGCCCCATAGGCATTCCGCATTCGGCCGTCGCCCGAGGCGTTCATGGAAGGGTTGACGCGGATGCTCAGGAATCCGCCTTCTTTCGTGGAACCGATCGTCACGGGACCTTGGCTGGCGATCAGGGTGAAGATGACGTCCAGGACGACGGCGTCCCGGCCGGTGTCGAAGAGGCGGTACTCCCGGCGGTCGGTCATCAGGGGCCGATATCCCTCGTACCACGTGTTGCCCGTAGCGATGGCGAGCGACAGGGGGCCCTGCTCCACGGCCATATCATCC
>JAJECR010000264.1 GCA_022821935.1 Candidatus Latescibacterota bacterium | reverse complement strand
GACTTTTCTGCCCAGGGAGTATACCGACGATCTGCGTATCGGACAGCCGGTGGGCACGCTCGGTTTTCCGGGTCTTCCCGCGATTTTCGACGCCATACTTCCCCTGGCCAGCTTCAAGGAAGGGACGATCAGCGCGGTCAGGCCGTTATACAACGAATCCTTTGTGAATTTCCCCGTAAACACCGGCCAGTTGGTCCACTATAACCTTGCAGTCCGCGGTGGAACGAGCGGGAGTCCGGTCTTCGATCACCAGGGGTTCATCATTGCGATAAACCACGCGGGTATCAATCAGATCATTCCATTCCCGCCCAGCGATGAGGAAGAGGAGGAAGAAGGCGAAGACGAGGGCGGAGGCGAAGACGAAGGTGAGGGAGAAGGCGAAGACGAAGGTGAGGGAGAAGGTGAAGGTGAAGGTGAGGGAGAAGGTGAAGAGGAGGAAGAAGAAGAGATCCTGGCGTCTGTGGATACCCTCGATAACTTCGGCATAAACATCGCTGCTGCGTGGGATCTGCTGGACTTTCTGGCCAGCCTGGATGCTACCGTTGTCGTCGACGGGTTGAACGATACCGGTACCGCCGAAGTCAGTGCGCAGTCCGATGAGTATACGGAGTACCAGCCCTTCCCTAAAAACTGGAATGGGGAAACGTGGCTGCCGTAACCAGTTGTAATTGGACGATTTGAGGAAATTTGAGTGTCGCTACGAGCGCTCTTAGTGACGGCGGCTTTGTTTACGGTTGCATGCCAGGGAGAACGAGGTCCGGTCGGTCCGGCGGGCATACAGGGTTCTCCAGGTCCGCAAGGCATTTCGGGTCCCCAGGGGATCGCAGGGCTTCAGGGCGAGCCGGGAATCCAGGGTGAGCCCGGTACTCCGGGTCCACGAGGAGATACGGGTCCACCGGGAGAACAGGGTGAACAGGGTCCGCCCGGTCTGCAAGGAGACCAGGGTGAACAGGGTCCGGCAGGGCCCCAGGGCGAGACGCTGAATTGGGCGGACGTGATTGCAGATGGGAATCTCTACGACGGGATTTACGCCGTCGGTATCATGTTGGACGATGGGAACACGGTCGTCGGAACGGCATTCAGCGCTTACTTTACGGACCGGCTGTGGACCGCCGCGCATGTAACGGAAAGAATCGACGAGTTGTTGTCCGACAGCAGGCTGCGTAGCCGTAATCCACGGCCTTTCGCCACGAAGACCGGTACGTTGATCGGCGAAAGCGACACCTACACGTGGAATCGGCATTTCAGCCACCCGGAATACGACGGCACGGTCGAATCGCCCGACGTGGCGGTGATCGTCCTCAACGAAGAACTGCCCCATGAACTCCCCGCGTTTCTGCCCCGGGACATGACCGGAGTGTTGCGCATCGGCCAGCCCCTGGGATCGCTCGGCTTTCCGGCATATCCCCCCTTACAGAATGACGTTTTGCCGCTGGCTACTTTCCGAGAAGGCACGCTCAGTTCGCTTCGGCCCTTCTACGATGCGTCGTTTGACAGAGATCCTCGAAACACCGGTCAGGTCGTACATTACAACATGGCGCTGGCCGGCGGGACGAGCGGCAGTCCGGTGTTCGACCACCATGGCTTTATCGTGGCCGTACAATATGCGGGTATTACGGTAGAGATCCTGGACGACGAAGTGGTCATCGGCAGAATAGACACCCACGAAGATTATGGCGTCCACGTTCTGGCCGTGTGGGATTTCATCGACTGGCTGGAAAACGTGGACGGGACCGCAACCGTTGCGGAAAGCGGCTCTGCAGGATTTGGAAGTGTTTCCGGGCTGCAACTGGACGCCGATGTTTTTTACAAGACGTACTTTGGTCAGACGCAATGAACCGAACGCTGCCCATCGTGCTGCAGGCATTTATCTGTGTTTTCGTCGTGCTATTGCTCGAATTACCCGGTACGCCGGTTGGTTTGATACTGAAGGGATTCACCGGTCTGTGCATCCTCGTACTGCTCAAGGTCGCCTATAACAAGATGGTGTTTCCCGGCACGCTGCTGGGTACGGTCTTCTTCGCGCTGGCCTGGTGGTTCGCGCCGGGTTGGCCCATGTACCTCTTCATTGTGTTGTTCCTCGGCAACCTGTTCGTCACCTCCAAAACGGCGGAAGCGATCTATAACCGTTCCGGCTGATGAAGCTTCAGAATACCCATGACAGCCCCTTAAATGGTTCGTATACTCGTTATGTTTAAATCCTTGCAGCGAGGAATGCCGGTAACCATGTCGCGAGGAAAGCCGGATGTATAAGTTAGTTCTGGATGATTTGGGTATTTAAATGGTGATTTTGGACATGTAATTCCGGAGGGAAATCCATGAAACGTCTGTTTGCATATGTGGCCGCGGCCACATGCCTGGCAAACGGCGCGACCGATGCGCAGCAGAACTGGGACGAGGTCGTCGTTGAAGCCCATCCCGTTGTCGGAAACATCTACATGCTGACGGGCAGTGGAGGAAACATCGGCGTGTCGGCCGGCGATGACGGCATTTTGATCGTCGACGACCAGTATGCGCCGCTGGCGGACAAGATCAAGTCGGCCCTGCGCGGCCTGCATGCCGGCCCGCTCAAGTTCGTCCTCAATACCCATTTCCACGGCGACCATGTCGGCGGCAACCCCATCTTTGGCCTGGAGGCGACCATCATCGCCCATACCAATGTCCGCAAGCGGGTTTCAACGCCGCAGCAGCGGGGCGATCGCATCATTCCCGCCATGGTGGAGGACGGCTGGCCAGTGATCACCTTCGACGAGGCGGTTTCGATCCATTTCAACGGGGAAGAGATCAGGCTCGCACATCTCCCGGCCGGACATACGGACAACGACAGCTTTATCTGGTTCACCGGATCGAACGTGGTACATATGGGGGATACCTTCTTCAACGGCCGTTTCCCCTTCGTGGACCTGGGCAGCGGCGGCACGGTCGCCGGACTGATCCGGAACATCGGGCATGTTCTG
>JAJECR010000286.1 GCA_022821935.1 Candidatus Latescibacterota bacterium | reverse complement strand
TTCATGCATGGTCTCTTCTGGCCACCATGCGCCGGATTACCCGGTGGCCTTCGTCCACGTCCTCCTCGTGGAGCACGGTGAACAAGCCTTCCGGCAGTCTGGACGCGGGTTCGCCCGACTTGAGGCACCAGTCCCGCTTTTGCGAGGGCCGGTACCGAAGATGGTCCAGGGTGAAGCCCTGCCACGCCAGGAGGCCGCCCTCAGCGACCGCGGTCCAGGCATAGTCGAACACGACTTCCTCCCAGTACATCACGCAGAATACCAGGGCGTAGTCCTGACCGGCGGGTGGGCGCCAGACATTGAGATCTGCCTGTGCCAGTTCCAGCCTGGATTCCAGTCCACGCGCTGTAGCCGCCGAGGCCAGCCGTTTCAAAGCCTCGTCGGATATGTCCACGGCCAGCACATCCCGGCCCGTCTCGGCCAGCGCCAGTGCCTGGCCGGAGATGCCACAGGCCAGCTCGAGTACGGGCCCGTCCGGGATGCCTTCGGACGTTGCCCGATCGAACAACGGGCAGGTGTCCCTGGACTGCAGCCGTTTTGGCTCCTGGTACCGGGCATTCCACTTCAGTCGGTCGGGATGATCTTCGAGTCGATGGGCGTGTCGCCCGGCATGATTCAAATCGCGCCTTACCCTCCGCGCTGGACTTCCTGTGCCACGACGAGAATGTGGTATCCCTGTTTCACCGGCTGACGAAATGCCTGGGAAAGTACGTAACCGTCGACTCCGGCGCGAACCGGCCAGGGTGGATCGTCCACGCGGTAGAAATCGTGCAGATTGCCCACGACCTGTCCCGCCTCCACGTACTCACCGCAGGCCATCAGGGGTTCGTAGTGACCCGGAAAGGGCGCCGGCACGTAGCATGCCCGGTCCACAATGGCCGTCAGTTTCTGCGTGCCGTCGGCGTGATGGGCGATGGGCTCGATGTTCCCTTCGAGTTGGCCATGATGAATGGCCGCGGCCCGTATGCCGTGCCGCGCGTACTGCACGCCGTCCGGGTTGACCGCCTCACCCCAGCCCAGTTCCGTACCGATGGTGATCTTCCCCAGCCGCTCCGCCTCGCTGACCATGAGTCCGGGCGTCTCGTTCTGGTACACCATGACGAAGGGCGTGCCGAACCACCGGGCGGTGTCTTCGATGACCTTCGCCTGGGTCGGATCGTCAACCTCGTGGTAACTGGAACACTGCGCGAAATCAAGCTCGCCGCCGCCGGAGTGGATGTCTGTCACCACGTGCACGCGGGGCCAGAGATACTCCCGCACGAAATGAGCGATCCGGTGGGTGATACCCGCGAGAGCCGGCGAAGTGCCGGCGCCGTCCACGAAGGCCCGGTTGAAGTTGACCCCGTCATCGGCGTCGCTCGCCCGTCGGCCCACGTGGAAGGCCGCGGGGTTGAGTACGGGAATGAAGATCAGCCGGCCCCTGACCGCCTCCGGTTCGATCTCCTGTAGCAGGCCCTTGATCGCTACCGGTCCTTCGTATTCGTTGCCGTGATTTGCGCCGGTGGCAAGCAGCCCTTCGCCTTCGCGGACATCTGGACCGGCCATGACCGTCAGGGGAATGAGATGGTCCGCCCAGAGGGAATCGTGTTCAAGGGCGACCCAGTAGTCCCGGCGTCCGGGCGAGTCGAGGTCGAGCCCGTCGGGCCGCACAACTTCACGGGGCATGCAGGTCTCCGTTTTCTTCAGGTTGAACGATCAAGGCGCATCGGACCGAGCGACCGGGCTGCCAGGCAATCCGCGCCCGCCACGGTTCAAACCGAGACGCCCAGAAGGCCGCGCGTTACCTGGAAATCGGTGTTGCCGAGGACTGTGGCCCGGGGCGTGTGCATTCTGGCGGTCGTCTTTCGAATCAAGTCCAGCACACCAGCACGCCATTCCTCCGGATTGCCGGTCAGAATGAGATCCACGTCATCGTGAAATGGCACGGGGAGGTCATCCGCGCCGATCAGGAGCACCGGAATCATGGGATGACCGGGCAGTGGATGGCTGCCGGCGCCGGCGACGACCAGTTCCACACCGGCCGCGCCCAGTCCGGTCACGGTCTCCACCCAGTGGGTCGTCTGCGTCTCCATGACGTGCAGCCCGGGTACTGGTCCCGGCTCGCCGTAGGTCAACGTCGGTTTCACGACTCCGTCCGCCAGGTGTCGAATGAAAGATGGATGACTGAGCAACGCGGCGTTATCGGGCACGACGACCGTTCCACCCTCGTTAACGACATCGAGGATCAATTGCGAAAGAGCATCGGACATTTTATCGGATAGCGGATCGGCCGCGGTCACCCCCAGCCTGAGATCAGAAAGGCCGGCTTCACCCGCGACGGGCCTCCCGCAATCGTCCAGGGTTTCGGTGAACCATGTTTCGATGCGGTTTATTACCTTCTCGATTCCGCCGTCGAGCTGTACGCTGGCCCAGCCGAATCCACCGGGATTCATGCCGCGGTCGAGCAGTTGCTCGCGGTAAAAATCGTTGTGCGTTCGCTCGCAGCCATGTTCCAGGAGCAGGGCGGCCGCCGTCATCGGGTGGGTCAGATAACCGGTCATGGTCCGGATATACATCTCCTCCGACTGGCCGCCCGAGACGCCGCAGCCCTCGGTGTGCACCAGGGCGACGAAACGGGAAATGCCGGCGCTGCGCCCCACGCCTTTCGCGCTAAGCCGTTCCGCGGCCATTCGGGCGATCTGTCCCGAGCACAGACTGGTGGGCAGTATCAGGCCGAGGCGGTCGGTGGCGCGGGCTCCGTTCGACTCATACATGGGCATCTTGAAAGAAACAGGGGGCGTCGACTTCGCCTTCGATCGGACCACCAGCGGCCTGCCCGTCGGCGCAGGCCGGTCGCGCAGTGTTTGCAGCCGGCTTCCGTCTGTCTGCCGCCAGTCGCGCCAGATCTGGGTCTGGCTGTGCCCCGCCCTTTCGCCGCAGGTCAATGCGCCCGAGGCCGTCCGCAGCGTCAGATCAAGGGTCTTCCGGCTCAATTCATCCATGGACGCGCCATCCAGGTAGGCCCCGGCGTTCACATCCATTTCACCCGAGAGCATTTCGTACCGCTTCGTGGTCGTCACGAATTTGACCGTCGGGACAAAGGGAAAGTTGGTGATGGATCCGTTCCCCGTGATGAAGAAAATGAGATTTCCACCGGACGCCACCTGTCCCGCGATGGCTTCCAGGTCGTTGCCCGGACTGTCCATGAAGTAATATCCAGGGTCTTTCATCGGCACCGCGTAGTCGATGGCGTAGTCGAGGCGTACGTCGGGGTGGCGCTTCCGCGCCGCGCCGATGGATTTGAGCACGATGTTGTAGATACCCCTGAGCTTATTGCCGCCGGACGGATTGGCGTCCACCGACTGGCCGTGCCACGCCGTACGTTCCTGGAAACGCTCGATCATGTGGAGGAAGGTACGCGCCGTCTCGATGTCCCGCACGTTGTCCAGCACGTAGGGTTCGCCGCCAATGAGCTCGTCGGTCTCCGCGAGATTGGCTTTCCCGCCGAAGCGGATGATCTCCCGGGCCACGTGTGCGGCCAGGGGATTGCCCGATATACCCGAAAACGAATCCGATCCTCCGCATTGCAGCACGATGTTGAGATGAGACGCGGAGACCGGCTTGCGCGAAACGCGGTTGACGTCCTCGAACCATCCGGTGACGATACCCTCGCAGCGTTCCAGATCCTCGTCAAATCCGCCTTTGAGCGTTTCGAATCGGTGCAGTACGTCGTTCAGCGGATAGCGGTTCAGCCGCATGTAGTTTTCCAGCATCCGGTCCGTCACGATTTCGGTGCCGCGGTCCACGGCAAGGACCGCCCCGACGTTGGAATGGACCATGAACCCCGCCAGCGTCCGCAGGACCAGTTCCCGGTTGTTGGGGTCTACCCCGGCGCCGCCCTCGGTATGTGCCACAGCCACCACGCCGTCGATATTCGGATACCGTTCCACCTTGCCTTTCAGCATGGATTCCAGCCGCCGTACGAACCCGGCCGTCTGCGACGTAACGCCCAGGAGCACGATGAAGTTGCGCGTTCCGACGCCCCGCGACGCGCCCCGGTCGTATCCCTCGAAAGTCGGAGGACTGTCGCTGACCGGAACCTGCTCGCCCGGTGTGAAGGTGGATTCATCTAACTCGTAGGGTACGACCCGGTCTTCGATATTCGGCTTTTCTGGAAGAGCAAAGTCGATTTTCCGGACGCGCAGGGCGTCGAGGATGTCTGCGTTGCAGATATAGTCACCAGGAGCGATATCCCGCGTCGCCCGGCCGAAGGGCAGCCCCCAGGACAGGACGGACTCCCCGGCGGGTATGGGCAGGATGGCGAAACGATGTCCTTCCAGTAAGGTGTGGGCGATGGAAAAAACGGCGCCGTCTTCGCCGATCACATCCGTACCAGCCTCGATCCTCCGGGACACGATGGCCACGTTGTCGCCGGGTTCGGCCAGGCGCGCGATATCTTTCAGCCGGCAGGTTGACACGATGCCAGGGCCTTTCTCGAATAGAGATCGAATGTTGGATTCAGTCGCAATTCACGGACTGGCAAGGTAACACTCGCTGCGATTTCGGTCAAAGGTAAATCGGCTGCCGCCGATCCATCTGCCAACACGCCCGCCGGTCCGCCTGTCGGACGCTGAGAGCAGCACGGTTGACTGCGGGCAGGTACGGTGTACATTGTCTTGCGGTCAGGATCCATCGCGGACCTGCCCTGGTTTCATCACGCGGACTATTGCGCTCCCTGATTCCCATCCGGAACATCCGCCAGCCGAAGGTCCAATCGGAGGTCCAACATGCTAGTAGGGTACGTCAGCGACGAACGATACGTCGCGATTCCTGAAGTCCTGCTCGAGTTCGAAGCCGGCGGAGCGTCCATCGAGGCGCGTTCCCGGGCCACAGGGGCGGTCTACGCGGATGTGAAGCCCGGGCGGGAGTACAGGGTCACGCTGGCGTGCCGGGATTTCGGTTTCAAGAGCGTATACATGACGCCGAGCGAGGACCGGCCCTATCATTTCCGGCTGCTACGCGACAGCCTGCTGGGCTACATGTGGCCCAAGTGGGTCCGGTCCGGCGAGAGATCGGAATTCCGCGTCCACGCCGTGGAGGCCTATCAGCTCGAGCTGTTCCGATATGGCTGGAAGAAGGAATACATCAGGAACATCGGCTGGTACGACGAGCACGGACCCCGCGCCACCATGCAGATCACGCCCGACGGTGATTACACGCGAACCGGCGTGCAGTGGAATACCCAGGGCTATACCAATCCCGCCCACAAACAGTACATCGAGGCGCCGGAACGGTCCGGCCTGTACTATCTTCACGCTTCTACCGAAACGGGGAGCTTCTTTTCCTTTCCCTGGATCGTGGCACCGGACGCGCCGACCACCGACGTCGCCGTTTTGGCCGCAAACATCAACTGGAACGCCTACAACAACTTCGGTGGGCGCAGCAATTACATACACGCCGACGAGTTCCCGCCGACTCCCACGGTCAACGCTCGGTACGACCTGACGCGATACACCGACCCCTCGCACCGGATGTACAGCGCCGATGACTATGCACCGCTCTCCTTCGACCGGCCTGAACCCATCAACCACGTGCCCATGGAAGTGGAGGCCACCGACATGATCCGGGGACGTGCGGCCTGTCACGTAGCCCCCGCCGAGTGGCGGTTCCTGGCGTGGATGGAACGGGTGGGATTCGACTACGATCTCTATGCGGAGACACAGTTCCACGACGGCACGCTGCCCCTGGATCAGTACAGGGTTTTGATTACGACCACGCATCCCGAATACTGGTCGCGGGACATGTACTTCCGGCTCAAGGACTGGGTGTTCGAATCAGGCGGCCGTCTCATGTACCTGGGCGGAAACGGCCTGAACTGCGAAGTCGCATTCGTCGACGAGTATACCATGAAGGTCAGGAACGGCAATATCGATTCACTCGACCGGCCCGGGGAGGGCGTCGAAAGCCGTTTCAATATCTATAACGAGTCCGAGGCGAACTTGCTCGGCGTGGCCTTCACGCGAACGGGGATCATGACCAGCGCACCGTACCGGGTGATCGACGCGGGGCACTGGGCGTTCGAAGGCACCGGCGTCGCGGAGGGAGATATCTTCGGCGAGGCGAGTCTGCACGAACGGGTGCCCGGCGGCGCGTCTGGCCACGAGACCGACAAGATCACGCCCAATTCGCCGACCAACACCCACCTGCTCGCCAAGGGTACCAACGTGGACGACGGCGGCGCCGAGATGGTCGTGCATGAAACGGACAGCGGGGGGAAGGTGTTTTCGGCGGGATCCATCACCTATCCGTCGTCTATTCTCGTGGACGACGTGGTGTCGAAGGTCACGTCCAATGTGCTGAAGCGATTTCTTGGAGATTGAACGGCGAGTGTTTTGCTACAGTTTGCCCTGGTTATCCGTGTTTTCTCCAACTCACTATCAGCTCTCAAAACTTGATCCGACCTATTCGTACTCTTCGCCGAAATAGACGCTGGACTCTAAATTTCTGTCGCCTCTCGATAGGCTGATTTTAATGCTTCCAATAATGCTGGTGTAACTTCATTACCAACATTTCCATGACTGATTTTTAAGCCCGCGGCTGTTTCAACTGCTTCAATTGAATTTGGTGCTCGTCTCTCAAAAACTCCACGCCAAAATGAAATGTACGGTTTGCTATTATCGTTCCAGATCGTTACGAGTCCGGCATTGTCCGTTGCGAGTCTTGGCAGTAGCGTAAATCTGTTTCTGTTAACTCCTGTAGCCGTGTTTAATTTCACCCCCTGCATTTTGCCTATCTCTATTGCCCACTTCACAAGCTGGTCAAATACCTGTCGGTTATCACCCTCGATATCCGCGAATGAAGCGATGAAAGCATCAGGACCATCGGACAGGATAGCTTTGGATGTCCTTTTGGCCGCCGACCCGGTCATAGAAACCGACGTCAAACTGAGATCTGGTGATATTCGTTGTGGCATTGCGACTTCCGTACCGTTTACGTCGTAAATCCGGAACGTAATCAGATCTATAGTGAGCGACTGCTTCGTCACGGCATCGAGATAAGCAATCACCCGTTCTAATTCTACAGACGAATCGTCCATTATGAGTACGAGCCTGAACATGCCGTTAGTCAGATATTCCTGTAACGCAGCCTCGAAAGTTTCAGAGTCTATCTCATCTTCCTGATCCTGTGTCATTGCCATACCTAGAATTGACACTTGGTCCTGTTCAGCCAGCGATTTGCTCAAAGGCCCTTTTGCCAGAGATTCGACATCGTATCCTTGGAGAAACGCAGCATACGAAATTACCTGTGCCACAATCGCCCGTTTAGCTTCAGGACTCCTGGCAAGCTTTACTTCTGCAATGACAGGGCGGCCGGATGCCTCCACAGCTAACAAATCGGCGTATCCACCACCCAGCGGCACTTCTCGACCGAGCACAAAAAGTCGAGGAGAACCGGCTAACGGCAACATTCCGATGTTTTCCTCAACAAGGTCATGCAGTTCTTTCTCACTTTCGAAATCCCTTGAAGAGGCTGCTCGCCATTTCCCATCCGTCTTCGTCCAGATACCGCTCATGGGTCTCCTTTGCTCAGAAAATGATGTTCAGGGATCGTTTCGGTTTTAGTGTTGCACTTGATATCCCTGCACTGGTTACGAAACCCACCTCTTACAACTTCCGCTGATACACCCCTGTCACGCGGTGGTTCGTGCCCTTTTCCAGGATCAGGTCCGCCCGTTCGCGGGTGGGAATGATGTTCTCGCGCAGGTTCACGAGGTTGATGTCCCGCCAGATCCCCTTGGCCGTGTCCACGGCCTCCTCCGTGCTCAAGCCCGCGTAGTGATGGAAGTAGGATTCGGGATTCTGGAAAGCGGTATCCCGGAGTCTCAGGAACCGATCGACATACCACTGCTCCAG
>JAJECR010000399.1 GCA_022821935.1 Candidatus Latescibacterota bacterium | reverse complement strand
AACAGGGCGTAGTTCTGAAACACCATCCCGGTGTTCCGCCGGTTGGCGGGCACGTGGGTGACGTCCTCGCCGTCGAAAAGCACCGTGCCGGAGGTGGGAAAGGTGAACCCGGCGATCATGCGGAGGATGGTCGTCTTGCCGCACCCGCTGGGGCCCAGGAGACTGAAGAACTCCCCGTCGGCCACCGTCAGGCTGATGTCCTTCACGACCGGCGTGTCATCGAATTGCTTGGTGAGGCGACTGAGGGTGACCTGGGCCATGGGCGTAGATCGATAGGGGACTTGGGACAACGATGGACCGCGCCAGGCCGAGAAGAACTATCCTCGGTCCTTGATGTTGTCGTCCCAGTACTTCATCCAGGTTCTGGACTGTTCGGAGAAGACTTTCCAGTCGATGTCGAAGGGGGCCACGGAAAGATCGGCCATCCATGAAGGGAGGCGGTCTTTCGGAATGTCGCCACGGGTCGGGATCCGGTAGTACTCGGCGGCCTGCAGGACGGTGTTGTCGATGTTGGTGACGAATTCGTAGAACAGCCGGGCGTCCCCGGGATTCCTGCTGTTGGCGATGAGCGCGATGCCGTCCGTCAGCACGGGCGCGCCGCTGCTCGGTACGACGAAATCGAAGGGGTATCCGTACCGGTCCACCTGGAGCATGATGTCGCTCATCAGCCAGATGGACACCAGCCCTTCCTTCCGGGCCAGCTTCTGGAACATCATGTTCGGGTCGGCGGCGTAGTCCTTCGTGTTGGCGTCGAGCCGCGTGAGCCATTCATACCCCGCGTCGGGCCGGCCGGAGTCCCGGTACGTGCGCCAGATCATGCCCGAATAGACCGTCCGCATCGTGCCCGACGCCAGCGGGTAGCGGATCACGATCAGGTCCCGCCACCGGGGTTCGAGCAACTCGTCCCAGTCCGCGGGCGCCGTCTCCTTCGTCAACTCGAGATTGTTGAAGGCGATCACGGGAATCAGTTGGGCCGTGCCGTACCACCGGTCCTCTTCGTCGCGAAACTCCGGGAGCAGGGCGTCCGCCCATGTCGGCCTATAGGGACTCAACAGGCCCTCGTCGGCGGCCTGGATGAAGTTGGTCGCCGGCGCGCCCCACCAGACATCGCCCTGGGGATTCGCCCGCTCGGAGCGGACCCGGTCGAGCACGTCCTGCGATCCCATGTCGAGCCACCGGATGTCCACGTCGGGGTGGGCGGCCTCGAAGAGCTTCTCGAATTCGGGCAGGATCGGCTTGCCGTGGGGCGAATAGACCGTCACGACCCGCTTGTCCGGATCGCCGCTTCCGCAGCCCCCGGCCAGTAGGACCGTGCACAATGTCAGCAGGGTAAGACGTAGTTTGGACATTAAATCAACCTTGTAGCGTATCAATCTCGAACGACGGACCCGGTCGGATCGCTCTGCGTCCCTAGTCCACGCAGGTCTGTGGCGTGCGTAGATATTACCATGGCGGGCGGCGGGTGTCAACGCGCATTTACCTTCGGCTCGGACCTTTTGGGGTAGCGAAAATACGGCGATTCCGGCGTCATGCCAGCCGGGCTACCACCGCTTCCGAACGCTGTATATCCCCGCCGTAGATGCCTTCGAAAACCGAGCCGGGCACGGTCTCGACGATGCGGCGGGCCAGGTCCAGGCTTTCCCCGTCACCGGCGCAGGAGAGGTACAGCGATAGGGGCACGGAATCCGGGAAGGCCCGGCGGTAGGCCTCGGGATGACTGACCACCCCGGCAATCACCTCGGGCGTTACCGGCGCGTCCGGTCCCAGCCCCGACAGCCTCGCCACGCGCTCCGGCCGGTGCACCTGGCGGTCGTTCAGGCGAAGCCCCACGGATTTCAGGCTGGCGACGACCACCCCCCGCGTCGTCCCTTCCGGCACCACGGGCTCGTGGTCTCCCGGCGCCTTGAACAGCCGGGCGCGGGCGCCGTCGGCCTTAATCAGCAGCAGGTCGGGCGCGCAGACCGCACGCAATGTACCCAGTTCGTCCGCATTCAGTCCCTTGAGCTTGTCGGGCCGGGGCCGGGCGCCCAGGACGGTCACGTGGCGGCGCGTTTCCAGTTCGCGGGGAACAACCGCTTGCCAGTCCGGCATTTCGTCGGTCACGTAGAACCCGCGCGTCTGCGTCGACGTGGGCGGATGCAGGTGGGTGGTGGACGTCGTGATGACGGCGTAACCCCGGTCTGCCGCCTCGCCGGCCAGCCGATACATCAGCGTGGCCTTGCCTCCGCTGCCGACGATGGCCACGGCGTCTCCCCGGCGAATCCTGAGCGTGTCAAGAAACGGCGTCTCCGGCGATGGTCGGCTCACCATTCGCCCCTTGGATCGATATGGATCGTCCGGGGCCGGCTCCTCAGAAAGCGCCGCACGAGGACCATCCCCACGAGGAATCCGCCGATGTGGGCGTACCAGGCCACGCCGTCGCTGCCGATGCCCAGGATCTGCCGCAGGAACCAGATCCCGAGTACGATGATCGCGGGAACGTGGATGATCTGGATGAAGATGAACAGCAGGATGAAGGTCTTGATGTAGGCCCGGGGATACAGGATGAAGTAGGCGCCCAGGATGCCCGCGATGGCCCCGCTGGCGCCGATCATCGGGATGGCGGAGTCGGGCTCGGATATCACGTGCACCAGGGTGGCGCACAGGCCGGTCAGGATGTAGAAGAGCAGGTAGCGGCCCGAACCCATGGCGCTTTCCACGCTGTTGCCGAAGATCCACAGGTACAGCATGTTGCCGGCAAGGTGCATGAAGCCGCCGTGCACGAACATGGCCGTGAACAGGGTCAAGGGAAAAGGCACGAGGGCGTCGGGATAGAGCAGGGAAGTGCCCGGAATGGGAATGGTGTCCCGGTCGACGAAATGCGTGAGCTCCATGGGAATGGCCGCGGTCTTGAAAATGAAGATCTGTTCGCCCACCGGGCCCTGTACCCACTGGAAGAGGAAGACGGCCACGTTGGCGGCGAGCAGCGCGTAGGTGATGACGGGCCGGGAATAACTGGGGCTTTCAGCCTGTAGCGGTAGGAGCATAGGCAGGCGGACGGGTCGTGGCCGGCCTGGACGGGCGTGATCCGGCCGGGCGGGGGATGACTCGCCTCATTTCACGGGCTGGGACTCCAGCCGGTTGATTTCGTCGCGCAGCCTGGCCGCCTTCTCGAACTCCAGGTTTGCGGCGGCCTCGTACATGGCATGCTTTAGTTCTTCCACGACGGTGCTCTGGTCCATCTTGGCGATGGTATTGAGGATCGGCATGTCGTCGTCCACCGCCTTCACGTCGGCCACGGCCGTGGTCTTTATGATCTCCTCGATGGACTTGTACACGGTCTCGGGTTCGATCCCGTTCACTTCGTTGAATTCCTGCTGCAGCTCTCTGCGGCGGTTCGTCTCCTCCATGGCCCGGCGCATGGAGTCGGTGATGTTGTCGGCGTAGAAGATCACCTCGCCGCGCACGTTCCGCGCCGCCCGTCCCGCCGTCTGGATCAGCGAGCGTTCCGACCGCAGGAACCCTTCCTTGTCCGCGTCCAGGATGGCGACCAGGGAGACCTCGGGCAGGTCGAGTCCCTCGCGCAGGAGGTTGATGCCCACGAGGACATCGAACTTGCCGAGGCGCAGGTCGCGCAGGATTTCGACGCGTTCGATGGAATCGATGGTGGAATGGAGATACCGCACCCGGACATTGAGCTGCCGGAGATAGTCGGTCAGGTCTTCGGCCATCCGCTTGGTCAGCGTCGTCACCAGCACCCGTTCCTGCCGCTCCGCCCGCTCCCGGATGCGGGCCAGCAGATCGTCCATCTGGTGCTCCACGGGCTGCACGCTGATCTCCGGGTCCATCAACCCGGTGGGCCGGATGATCTGTTCGACCACGATGCCCTGGCACTGGCTCAGCTCGTAGTCCGCCGGTGTCGCAGACACGTAGATCACCTGGTTGACCATCGTCTCGAATTCCTCGAAGGTCAGGGGCCGGTTGTCCAGTGCCGACGGCAGGCGAAAACCGTGCTCCACCAGGGTGGTCTTCCGCGACCGGTCGCCGTTGTACATGGCCCGGAGCTGGGGCAGGGAGACGTGGGACTCGTCGATGACCAGCAGAAAGTCGCTGGGGAAGAAGTCGAAAAGGCAGAAGGGGCGCTCGCCCGGGGACCGCCCGGAAAGGTGCATGGAGTAGTTCTCGATACCGGCGCAGAACCCGATCTCCCGCATCATCTCCAGGTCGAAGCGCGTGCGCTGTTCCAGCCGTTGCGCCTCGAGGAGCTTGTTCTCGTCGTACAGCACCCGAAGGCGCTCGTCCAGTTCTTCCTCGATGGCCTTCATGGCATGATCCAGGCGCGGCGCCGTGGTGACGAAATGGCGGGCCGGGTAGATGGCGACGCGGTCCCGT
>JAJECR010000340.1 GCA_022821935.1 Candidatus Latescibacterota bacterium | reverse complement strand
ATGCATTGGGACGTTCAACCCCAGAGGAAATGGAACGGACGATCGAGGGGCTGTACGAGATCATTGGACCTTGACGGGTCCGTTTCCCTCTCCTACATTCACACCGTTACAATCTCCTGGCCAACAAGCAGAGCGCATTGGAGTCGTTGATGCCCAAAATCAGCGCGAAGTGCCAACTCACGCTTCCGGCCAATCAGTGCCGCCTGGCCGGTATCGAGCCGGGTGACGAATGCCGGAGTTTCGTTGCCGCAGGCTGATTCCCAATCATGAACTTACGCCAGCGGGAGACCGGATACCGATGACTGCCAACAAGAAAAAGACAACGGTCACCCGCCGGAACTTTCTCGCCCGGTATGGCGGCGCCCTGGCCTCTCTATTCCTGGGCACCGGCTGCTCGGACAAAGTCATGGGTCCGGTCGAGAGTGACCCGCCCGAGCCGCCTCCTCCACCGCCCCCACCACCAGAAGATCGAGTCGACGTGATCGTGGTGGGCGCCGGTCTGTCCGGGCTGGTCGCCGCATACGAGCTGGTCCGGGCGGGGCATGACGTCCGGGTTCTGGAAGCGAGAAACGCGCCCGGGGGCCGGGCACAGACGCTTCGCGATCCCTTCGACGACGGGCTCATCGCTGAAACCGGCCCGGCCCGTATCCCGCCCGACCATGATCTGACGCTCGGCTACATCGACCACTTCGGCATCGAGACATCTCCTTTCTATACGCAGGACGGTGAGTACCTCATCCTTTCCGATCAGGGGGTCCGCTCCCGGGAGACGCCGAGCGTGTTCCTCAGTGGGGGGCGGGACGCGTGGCTCAAGATTCCCGCTGGGACCGATGCCTTGCCGATGGCCTTCGCCGAAGCACTCGGAGACCGTGTGCGGACCGGCTCGCCGGTGACGAAAGTGGTCCGGGATGAGACCGGGGTGGTGGCCACCTACGGACCCGCCGCGGCGGAAGTGAGGGGCAGCCAC
Organism: Candidatus Latescibacterota bacterium; assembly: GCA_022821935.1. Lineage (GTDB taxonomy): Bacteria > JAAXHH01 > JAAXHH01 > JAAXHH01 > JAAXHH01 > JAAXHH01. Next base: position 7,480 of record JAJECR010000340.1, on the reverse strand, counting down.
CTCATCTGCACAGTCCCCCTCCCCGTCATCGACAAGATCGTGTTCGACCCCATCCTCTCGGAAGCGAAGCGTGCGGCCTTCGAGGCCCTATCCTACGCGGACGTCACCCGGGTTTACGTCCAGTATGGGCAACGAAGCTGGGAGGGCGACGGCTTGAACGGATGGGGGTTGACGTTTTTGGGAGGGTACGCGGAGATCTGGCATCCCACCTGGAACCAGGAGGGGCCACGGGGTATATTGATGTCCTACATGTTCGGAGACGTGGCGCGTTCGGTCGCGGCGATGGATCCCGGCGCCATCGTGCCCGACTTCATCGATCGGTATGATGTCCTGTTCCCCGGCTCGCGCGCGGTTGCGGAACATGGAACCCACTTCGCATGGGAGCACCAACCCTGGATCGGAGCGGCCTTCGCCTCCTACAATCCCCCGTTCTCGGAACACCCTGAATTGGCATCACCCGAGGGCCCCATTCACTTCGCCGGCGAGCACGCCTCGGGACATCGGGGGTGGATGCAGGGAGCTTTCGAGTCGGGCCTGCGGGCTGCGAAGGAGATCGATGCGACGGTGACCGAAGAGCGCGCTTCCCGCGCGACCGTGGCAATCCCGCGGCGGCAGATGTTGCGCCGTATTGCGGGCATCCAGAATGCGCCGGCATGGTTGGCGCCCTGAACCGTCACCCTGAACCATAACAACATGAGCGCTAACCGTCACAGGGTGAGCGTGAACCGTACAAAATTGAGCGCGAACTAGCCCGCGCCGAAACGCTGGCGCCTGGAAGCGCGGATTGATCGGGCGCCGCTATCGCGCAAGGATCGCTTTCTGGGACGTTCCACACCCCGAAAAAATGGAACGGCCATCAAGGGTTGTATGAGATCATTGGACCTTGACGCACAGCACCCGTCCTCCTAACTTCATCAACACAACTGACCGGAAAAAACTCAGAACCCCCCCGGAGGACAGCATGTTTAGCCCGGATCAGATCGAACATTACAACCGCGAAGGCTATGTCGTCTACCCGGATTTTATTTCCGGGGCCGGCTTGGCTTCGCTGAAAGCAGAAATAGATCGGGTGTCGGAAGGCAATACGAAGGCAAATCACGACGCCGCGCGCATGGAGATGGAGCCGAACCAGGCACTGGACGGCACACTGGTGCGGCGCATCTACGAACCGTGCACTTACTATCAGCCCTTCCGTGAATTCTCCGAATCCACGGCCCTGCTGGACTGCGTCGAACAGTTGTTCGGACCGAACCTGCTCTTCCACTACAGCAAGATCAACATGAAGCCGCAGAACATCGGGTCTGTCGTGGAGTGGCACCAGGACCTGTCCTACTATCCCCTGACCAACCGGGACTCGGTTTCCATCCTCTTCTACCTCGACGACACGTCCGAGGAGAACGGCTGCCTGAAGGTCATTCCCCGGCGACACACGAAAGCGCTGATGAGCCATAGCACCGAGGGGTTCTTCCGGGGCAAGGTCACGGAGGAGGTGGACGATTCCGAGGCCGTGCTGCTGGAGGGCACCGGGGGCACGGCGATCTTCATGAGCGCCATGACGCCCCACGCCTCGGCCATCAACTCGTCGGACCGGCCGAGGAAGACGCTCATCCTGAGTTACCGCGCGGCAGACGCCTTCCCCATCCACTGCGGGGTCATGTCGGACAAGGTCGAGGCGCACAGCCGGCTCGTCCGCGGCAAGCGGGCGTCGCAGGCCCGCTTCACCATGACGGATTTCCCCATTCCGCGCTATGAAGACGAGGTTGCGTCGCTGTACGATCTGCAGGAGAGGTCGAGGAAGTCGGCGTAGAAACAGCGAAGAGAATCAGCAAAATAGCGGTACAGGTCCTCGGTCAGTCATTACCCCGCATTACGCCGTATACAAAAACGCACCAGAGACCTTCGCTGGTGCCGGGCGTCTTTAATTTCGTATTTATGGTACGGGTATTACTCCTTCATACCAGACGGTGCGCTTTCATCCTCGGTTCCACCGAATTTGTACCTGAGATACCCACTTATCTCATCAATCTTAGTCTCTACCCGGTCTAGCCTGGTCTCTACCCGGTCTAGCCTCGAGTCTACCCGGTCTATCCTGGTGTCTACCCGGTCTATCTGAGCCATCAGCTTCGTCTCTACCCGGTCTATCCGGGCTGTGAGTTTCGTCTCTACCCGGTCTATCCGGGCTGTGAGCTTCGTCTCTACCAGGTCTATCTTGTTTTCCATTCTAGACAGTTGATCCCGAGTTCCGGTCTCCACGAACACATACACTGCAACACCGCCTGTTATCAGAGCGGCTTTTATCACTACGTTCATCCAGGATTTCTTAGCCATTGCCAACTCCCAGCGACATGAACCGAATGTTGGATTCATGTGTTCCTGAAGCCTTTAGTCAACATTTGACTACAAATATCGTATTTATCTTTAAAATTCATCGCTAACTGGCAGTTAGAGACCAAATCCCGCCAGGTCGGATTGAGGTAGAAAGAAAAGTCGGACGGGGGTTTTAATCGGGGGTGTGTAATAACTTATAGGTGTGATAACCTTCAGAGTGTGTGAGATACTTCCACGCCCAAACTCACGGCAGATCCGTGCTCCCCATGAGGTAGCGGTCCACTTCCCTTGCGGCGCCGCGGCCTTCGTGGATGGCCCAGACTACCAGGCTCTGGCCGCGACGGGCGTCGCCGGCCGCGAAGACGTTCTCTACGTTCGTGGCGTATTTTCCGTATTCGGCCTGGGCGTTTGACCGGGCGTCTCTTTCCACTTCAAGTTGCTCTATGACTGGGTCTTCCGGGCCGGAGAATCCCATCGCCAGCAGGACGAGGTCGGCGGGCCACTCCTGTTCCGTGCCCTTCTTAGGGCTGAAAGGCGCCCCGTTACTGGGCACGGACCAGTCCAGGTCGATGGTGCGCAATGCCTTGATCCGGCCCTGACCGTCGTCGATGAACTCGACGGTGCTGGTGTCGTAGCGACGGGGATCGTCGCCGAAGATAGCCTTGCCTTCTTCCTGGCCGTAGTCGAGCTTGTAAACCACTGGCCACTGGGGCCAGGGGTTGTTCGGAGCGCGTTCGGGAGGCGGTTTGGGGATCACGTCGAACTGGTTCATTGTCCTGCAGCCGTGGCGGAGGGCCGTACCCACGCAGTCGGTCCCCGTATCGCCGCCACCCAGGACGATCACGTGCTTGTCTTTCGCCGAAATGTAGTTCCCGTCCGCGTGTCCCGAATCCAGCAGGCTTTTGGTATTGGCGTGGAGGAAGTCCATGGCGAAGTGGACGCCGTCGAGATCCCGCCCGGGGGCGTTGCGCACGAAGTCGTTGGGCTTGGTAGCGCCGGTGCAGATCACCACCGCGTCGTGGTCGTTTCCCAGGTCCGCGGCGGGCAGGTCCTTCCCGATTTCCACACCGGTCACGAATTCGACACCCTCGGCCGTCATCTGGTCGAGGCGGCGCCGGACGACCTTTTCCTTGTCGAGCTTCATGTTCGGGATGCCGTACATTAGCAGTCCGCCGGGCCGGTCGGCCCGCTCGTAGACCGTCACGTTGTGGCCAGCGCGGTTGAGCTGGGCGGCGCAGGCCAGACCCGCGGGTCCGGATCCGATGACGGCGACCTTCCTGCCGGTCCGTTCCGGGGGCGGTTCGGGCTGGATCCAGCCTTCTTCGAAACCGCGGTCTACGATGGCGCATTCGATGGTCTTGATGGTCACCGGGTTGGCGTTTATGCCGAGGACGCAGGATCCCTCGCAAGGCGCGGGACAGACGCGCCCGGTGAATTCGGGGAAGTTGTTGGTCTTGTGAAGCTGCTGGAGGGCTTCCTTCCAGTGGTTCCGGTAGACGAGGTCGTTCCAGTCGGGGATCAGGTTGTTCAGCGGGCAGCCCGATGCGCCGGGGCCTTTCCCCATCGGCACGCCGGTGTGGCAGAAGGGGATGCCGCAGTCCATGCAGCGCGCGCCCTGCTCTCGCAGCGAATCCTCCGCCATGGGGAGGACGAATTCTTCCCAGTCACTGACGCGTTCGACGGGGTCCCGGTAACCCGCGGTCCCCCGTTCGTATTCCATGAAGCCGGTGGTTTTGCCCATGAATCCGTTTTCTGGTTTTCTTAGCCCTTGCCGCCGTTCACGCCAACCGGCACCGCTTCGCGCACCTTCTCCGTGGCATGGCCGTTGGTCTTTGCTTCCTCGGCCGCCCTGGCCGCCATTTTCTGCAGCGCGCGGCGGTAGTCGACGGGCATGACCTTGACGAAGGTGTCCTGCAACTCATCCCAACGGGCAAGCACGTCCTCGCCCCGGTCGCTGCCGGTATGGCGCACGTGGGCTTCGATGAGCCGTCGCACTTCGGCAACATCCTCGTCATCCACCAGTGGTTCCAGGTCCACCATCTCCTGGTTGCACAGGCCCGGGAAGACGCCCTTCTCGTCGAGGACGTAGGCGACGCCGCCGCTCATGCCGGCGGCAAAGTTGCGTCCCACCGGACCGATTACGACCACGCGGCCGCCGGTCATGTACTCGCAGCCGTGGTCGCCGATGCCTTCGATGACCGTCTCGGCGCCGCTGTTCCGCACGGCGAACCGCTCGCCGCCGCGCCCGCGAAAGTAGGCCTGGCCGCCGGTGGCGCCGTAGAGGGCCACGTTGCCGATGATCACGTTCTCGGTGGGCACGAACCCGGCATTCTCGGGCGGGAAGACCGCCATGATTCCGCCGGACAGTCCCTTGCCCGTGTAGTCGTTGTATTCGCCTTCCAGGAGGAAGGTGATGCCCGGCGCCAGAAAGGCGCCGAAACTCTGGCCGGCCGACCCATGCAGCCTGACCCGGATCGTGTTCTCCGGCAGGCCCTCCTCGCCGTGCCTTCGAGACACCTCCGCGCTGAGCATGGCGCCTGTGGTCCGGTCGATGTTGTGGATGGCGTGCCGCACCGCCACGGGCTGTCGGTCCTCGAGGGCTTCCGTCGACATTTCGATGAGCCGCTGGTCGAGTTTCTTCTCCAAGCCGTGGTCCTGGCTTTCGCAGCAGTACCGGGCCACGCGGTCCGGCGCTTCCGCCGGCGCGAGCATCCGGGTGAAATCCAGGCCCTTCGCCTTCCAGTGGTCGATGGCTTTGCGCGTGTCCAGGCAGTCGGTGCGCCCCACCATTTCGTTTATGGTCCGGAAACCAAGCTGGGCCATCTGTTCCCGCATCTGCTCGGCGATGAACATCATGAAGTTGATGACGTGTTCCGGCTGACCTGTGAATCGCTTGCGAAGCTCCTCGTCCTGGGTAGCCACACCCACGGAGCAGGTGTTCAGGTGGCATTTACGCAGCATGATGCATCCGCTCACCACCAGGGCGGCCGTTGCGAAGCCGAATTCTTCGGCGCCCAGCATGCAGGCGATGACCACGTCGCGGCCCGTCTTGAGCTGGCCGTCGGTCTGCACCACTATGCGGCCCCGCAAGTCGTTCTGGACCAGCACCTGCTGGGTCTCGGCGACGCCCAGTTCCCAGGGCACGCCCGCGTGCTTCATGGACGATTCGGGCGAGGCGCCGGTGCCGCCGTCGTACCCGCTGATGAGGACCACGTCGGCCTTGCCCTTGGACACGCCGGCCGCGACGGTGCCCACGCCCACTTCGGCCACCAGCTTGACGTGGATGCGGGCCCGGTCGTTGGCGCTCTTGAGGTCGTGGATGAGTTGGGCCAGGTCCTCGATGGAATAGATGTCGTGATGGGGCGGCGGCGAGATGAGCCCCACGCCGGGGGTCGACTTCCGCACGCGCGCGATCTCTTCGAAGACCTTGTGTCCCGGAAGCTGTCCGCCCTCCCCGGGCTTCGCGCCCTGGGCCATCTTGATCTGCAGGTCCGTGGCGTTGACCAGGTAGTTGCTCGTCACGCCGAAGCGGCCCGAGGCCACCTGCTTGATGGCGCTGTTCCGCCAGTCGCCGTTATCGTCCGGGTAGTAGCGGTCCGGGTCTTCGCCCCCCTCGCCAGAATTGCTCCGGCCGCCAATGCGGTTCATGGCGATGGCGAGCGTCTCGTGGGCTTCCTTGCTGATGGAGCCGTAGGACATGGCGCCGGTGGAGAAGCGCTTGACGATCTCCGTGGCAGGTTCCACTTCCTCGATGGGTACGGGGGGCTGCACCTGCCTGTAGTCAAAGAGGCCCCGCAACGTGCCCAGCAGCTTCGTCTGCTCGTCGATCTGGTCCGTGTACTGCCGGAAGAGTTCATAATCGCCCGTGCGCGTCGACGCCTGCAGCAGCGCGATGGTCTGGGGGTTGAAGAGGTGGTGCTCGCCGTCGCTGCGCCACTGGTAGTAGCCGCCCACGTCCAGGGTCTGGTTGTCCGCCACCGGCCGGTCCGGATAGCCGTGATGGTGGTGTTCCCGGTATTCGGCTTCGATCTCCGGCAGGCCGATGCCCTCGATGCGGGACGCGGTCCAGGTGAAGTACTTGTCGATGACCGACTGTTTCAGGCCGATGGCTTCGAAGATCTGGGCGCCGTGGTAGGACTTGATCGTGGAGATGCCCATCTTGGACATGGTCTTCAGCACGCCCTTGCACAGGGCCTTGAGCAGGTTTTCCCGGGCCTTGTTCCCGTCGACCGGTGACGCGTCGGGCGCATCGATCAGGCCGTCGATGCTCATCCATTCCACCGTTTCCAGCGTCAGATAGGGGTTGATCGCGTTGGCGCCGTAGCCAATGAGCAGGCAGAAGTGCATGACCTCCCGCGGTTCGCCCGATTCCACCACGATGGCCGCGCTGGTCCGCAGTCCTTCCCGGATGAGGTAGTGGTGGACGGCGGCGGTGGCGATCAGGCTCGGGATCTGGACCTGGTCCGGACCCACCCCCCGGTCCGACAGAATGAGCAGCGTCGCGCCCCGTTCCCGGATGGCCCGGCCCGCCTCGCGGCAGAGCTCGTCCACGGCGGCCTCGAGGGCGCCGGTACCGGCGGACCGCTCGAACAGGGCCGGCAGCGTCTCCGCCTTAAGTCCGGGCCGGTCGAGTTCCCAGATACGGGCCAACTCGCTGTTGGACAGCACGGGCCGCGGGATACGGAGCTGGCGGCAATGCTCGGACGTCTCGGCGAAGAGGTCCTGCTCCGGCCCGATCGACGTGTCCACGGACGTCACCAGTTCCTCCCGGATGGCGTCCAGCGGGGGATTGGTCACCTGGGCGAAAAGCTGCTTGAAGTAATGGAAAAGCAGTTGCGGCTTGTTGGACAGGACGGCCAGCGGCGCGTCGTTGCCCATGGACCCGACGGGCTCCGCGCCCGTGGCGGCCATGGGACCCACGAGGATCTTCAGCTCTTCGCTCGTGTATCCGAAAGCCCGCTGCCGTTCCTCCAGCGTTTCCAGGTTCAGCCGCGGCACGTCCTCCGGTTCCGGCAGGTCGTCCAGGTTCTCCATGTGCTCATCTAGCCAGGCGCGGTAGGGCCTGCGCGAGCTGATCTCGTGCTTGATCTCCTCGTCGGTGACGATGCGACCCCGGATCGTGTCGATCAGGAACAGGCGGCCGGGCTGCAGG
>JAJECR010000231.1 GCA_022821935.1 Candidatus Latescibacterota bacterium | reverse complement strand
CCCCAGCCGACGACGCCGAGTCCGTTGATCATGGTCGTATGGGAATCCGTGCCCACCAGGGTGTCGGGGTAGGCGACCCGCTCGCCGTGCTGTTCCCGGACGTATACCACCTTGGCCAGGAATTCCAGGTTGACCTGGTGCACGATGCCTGTGCCCGGCGGGACGACGCGGAAGTTGTCGAAGGCCCGCTGGCCCCATTTCAGGAAGAGATAGCGCTCCTGGTTGCGACTGAACTCGCGGTCCACGTTCGCCGCAAAAGCCCGGCTGGAACCGAACTCGTCCACCTGGACAGAGTGGTCGATGACCAGGTCCACGTCCTGCAGGGGATTGATGCGGTCGGCCGCTCCGCCCAGCTTCCGGATGGCGTCCCGCATGGCCGCCAGGTCGACAACGGCCGGCACGCCCGTGAAGTCCTGCATCAGTACCCGCGCGGGTCGGAAGGCGATCTCCCGTTCGGAGGGACCGCCCGATAAGCTTTCGACGACGGCTGTCACGTCTTCGGCGGAGACCGTCACGCCGTCTTCGTGCCGCAGTAGGTTCTCCAGCATGATCTTGAGGGAAAACGGAAGCTGGGAAACGTCACCAGCGCCGGCTTCCTCTGCCTTCGAAAGCGAATAATAGGCACAGGCGCTTCCGCCCGTTTTCAATACGTCGCGCGCCGCGAAGCTGTTCAAATTAACCGACACTTCGGTTGACTCCTTTATTTTGTTTGAACAAGATTCCGCAAACTAATCGACGGGCAACGTTTCTGTCAAGCACATTCCGCCGGGCTCTTCGCGCGAAAACCCTTGTGCGTCGGACTCCAAACGGCCATTCGGACCTTGACACGCAAGCGCAGTCCTTCCTATCATCGATAGACACTGGCCGAGAGTAGATACGATGTATATACGCAGCCACACGGGGCCCCGTTTTCAGTCCTGTTCTGGTACTGTTCTAATCCCGTTTTCCCAACTGACCCACTTGAATGCGCCTCCCACTATGATCTCCCGGAACAACCCTGACCGGAACGATTTCCATGCGTCGTCCAATCCCGTGACGGACGTGGCATGTTCCTGAGCGGCCTTTCAAGGAAAAAGCGCCTTTCGCGCACCCTGGTTCATGCCGTCGTCCTTTCCCTGGTGGTCCTCCCTGCGCTCTTCATAGCACTCGACGCCGCGGCCGGGACCTGGCGCTTCGCCGCCCCGCAGGCCCGGCTGTTCCGACCGCTGCTGGCCGACCCCACCGAGACGCAGCTTGCCGTCACCACCAACTTGGACGACCGGTTGAACGGAGACATCGGCGGTTCCTGGGAGGCCGCGGACTACGCGTGGGACGGAGCTGACCGGGACAGCGGGACTGACCCGGACCAGGGCCGTCCGCTGCGGTTCCGTACCGGGATCCACGCCGGCGTCTTCTCGAAGCTACGGCGGTCCGGAACGACCTTCCCGCTCGAGACCGCCGACTACCTGATCGGATTCCACGCGGACCTCGGTAACGGCCGGCTCACCGGCCGGTTCGAGTACGCCCACGTGAGCGCCCACCTGGCCGACGGGTACGACGGGCGGGATCAGGCCATGAGGACCACGCAGGCCATGACCTACAGCCGGGAGTATTTCACGCTGTACGGGTCCTATGAGCGGGAAGCGCAGGGGGGCGGGATGATCGGAAGCGCGCGGGCCTACGGCAGCCTGCGGTGGTCGAACCACGCCATCCCCGACGTCCGGCGGTGGCGGGTCCAGGCCGGTGCGGAGCTGGTTTCCAGTCCCCTTGCGGACGGAGCGGCACGGGCTTATCTCGCCTGCGACGTGCGGGTCTTTCGGGACGGGGACCTGTCGGTCAATCGCACGGCGCACGCCGGGATGATGTTTCACAACGAAGGGTCGCGCGGCCTTCGCCTGGCACTCGTGTACCACGGCGGACGCAGCGAACACGGCCAGTTCCATCACCAGCAGGATGACTACGCTGGCGTCGCGCTGTTCTTCGATTTGTGAAAAGCGCGCCAGAGCAGATTCGTACGGCAGGAGCCGTGTGCCGCGTGTACCACGCGATGAGGGCAGAGAAAGTCTAGCGTCCCCGCACGAAGGAAAACCCGAACGAAGGCAACAATCATGAACTTTCTCATCGACCTGGAATGCAGTAATTGCGGCCGGCGAATGTCAGCGGACCAGTTGCGGAACCTGTGCCCCGACTGCGGCCGGCCGCTCCTCGCCCGGTACGACACGGAAGAGGCAGGCAAGGCGCTGACGCCGGAAGCCCTGGCGATGCGCGAGCCCACGCTCTGGCGCTACCGCGAGATGCTCCCGGTGCGCGACGAATCGTCCATCGTTACGCTGAGCGAAGGCGGCACGCCGCTGGTCCACGCCCGGCGCCTGGGTGAACGGCTGGGTATGGACGGCCTGTATATAAAGGATGAATCCGTCAATCCCACCGGGTCCTTCAAGGCCCGGGGCCTGTCCATGGCCGTGTCCCGCGCCCTTGAATTGGGTGCGGAATCCCTGGCCATTCCCTCCGCCGGCAACGCGGCGGGCGCGCTATCGGCCTACGGCGCCAGGGCCGGTATCCCCGTGCACGTGTTCATGCCCCGGGACACCCCCCTGCCCTTCATTGTCGAGTGCCGGGCCCACGGCGCCGCGGTGGAGCTCGTGGACGGACTCATCACGGACTGCGGAAAACTGGTGGCCGACCGGAAGGACGCGGAAGGCTGGTTCGACGTATCTACCCTGAAGGAACCTTACCGGGTCGAGGGCAAGAAGACCATGGGGTACGAACTCGCGGAACAGTGCGGGTGGGTGCTGCCCGACGCGGTCCTGTATCCCGCGGGCGGCGGGACCGGATTGATCGGCATGTGGAAGGCCTTCGCCGAAATGGAGGCCCTCGGGTGGATCGGACCGGTACGGCCCCGCATGGTAGCGGTGCAGGCCGCCGGTTGCCAGCCCATCGTCCGGGCCTGGGAACAGAACTGGCCCGACGCGCCCGAGTGGGAGGATGCCCGCACGCTCGCCAGCGGACTGCGCGTCCCCTTCGCCGTGGGAGACAAGCTGATGCTGGCCGCCATCCGGGAGAGCGGCGGGGAGGCGGTGGCCGTGCCCGACGGCGACATGGTCCGGGGCGTCCGGGAAATCGGGACCTTCGAGGGCGTTTTCGCCGCGCCCGAAGGCGGCGCCGTGCTGGCGGGCCTGCGAAAACTGCTCGCCCTGGGCCGGATCGAACGGTCTGACCGTGTGGTACTCTTCAACACTGGAAGCGGGCACAAGTACGTGGACAACATGGCGGACCTGAACGGACCTGAACGGCGATCCGAACCGGAAGCACGGTGACGCCGATGCACATTAGGCAGGCCGAGCCACGCGACGTCGACAGATTGCTCGAACTCATGCGGGAACTTGCACGGTTCGAGGACTATATCCACGAGTTCGCCGTGACGCGGGAGAGCGTAGAACGTCACGGTTTTGGCGAAAACCGGTTGTTCACCGCGTTTCTCGCCGAACAGGGCGAAGATCTTGTCGGTATGGCCGTTACCTATCCGATTCCGTGGACATACACCCTTCGGCCAAAACTCGTGCTCAAGGAACTGTATGTGGCGGAGGCCGCACGGCACATGGGAACGGGTAAGGCCCTGATGAAGGCGGTGATCTCCCATGCCCGGTCCATCGGGGCGGGTGAACTGATCTGGACGGTCATGGCCGGAAACACCGCCGCCGAAGACTTCTACCTGTCCCTGGGCGCATCCCCGGATCGCAAATGGAAGAACTGGTCGCTTACGCTCGATTTATGAGGCAACGCGCCTGGAGTCTGCGGGTCGGCCACTACGCCGCGCATTACGTCACGCAATACCCGGTTCCACGTTGCTTTGGGACGGTAATTGCGGTATATTTTCGCTTCAGTCGTATGTTCCCCGGGGCGTATGTTCTCCGGGCTGATTTCCAATACACAAGAAAACCCCCAATGCGCCGATTCATCCTGCCCGTCGCCACGCTTCTGCTCCTCCTTTTCGCACCTTCCGCCAGCGCTCAGAAGATGCTGATCTTCATGGACCTTGAACAGCAGGACCATCTCAAGGCCTACGGCATCGCCTTTCAGGCCCTAGAGCAGGGACACACGGTCGAATGGCTGCTGAACTACCGCGGCGGGTCCTTCGTCATGGATCCCGTGGCGGACCGGGTGCGGGCCTGCTACCTGAGGGGCGTGAGCTTCAAGGTGATCGACGGCGCGGAACTGGTCCAGATCTACGCCCACATCGAGGAAAACAACATGGACCGGGTGCTTCTGGAGAAAGCGCCCGGGATCGCCGTGTACACCCGGCCCGACCAGCGCCCCTGGGACGATGCCGTGACCATGGCGCTGGAGTACGCCGAGGTGCCTTATGAGACCATCTTCGACACGGAGGTGCTGACCGGAGCATTGAAGGAATACGACTGGCTGCACCTGCACCACGAGGATTTCACCGGGCAGTACAGCAAGTTCTACAGCTATCACCGCACGCCCTGGTACCAGCAGCAGCAGGCCACTGACGAAACGCTGGCAAGGACCCTGGGGTATCCGACGGTCGCGGAGGCCAAGAAAGCCGTGGCGCAGGGCATCAAGGCCTACGTGGGGAACGGCGGCTTCCTCTTCGCCATGTGCGCGGCGACGGAGACCCTGGAGATCGCCCTGGCTTCGGCCCGCACCGACATCGTGGCGCCGGAGTACGACCATACCCCAGTCGATCCCGACGCCCAGTCCCGGCTGGACTTCGGCCAGACTTTCGCCTTCGAGAACTTCAAGCTGCAGTTGAACCCGCTCGTCGGTTCCTTTTCCGACATCGACGTGAACCAGGTCAATGCCGGCAAGGTGCCGACCGGTCCCTTCACCCTCTTTGATTTCTCCGCCAAGTACGACCCGGTCCCCACCATGCTCACCCAGAACCACGTGAACTACATCGCCGGGTTCTACGGCCTGTCCACGTCCTTCCACCGCGATGTGCTCAAGCGCACCGTGGTCGTCCTCGCCGAGGAGGCCGGGACCGACCACGTCAAGTACCTCCACGGCAACTACGGAAGGGGGACTTTCACCTTCTACGGGGGGCACGACCCGGAGGACGAAGAGCACCTGGTGGGCGATCCGCCGACCAATCTCGCCCTCCACAAGAACTCCCCGGGATACCGGCTGATTCTGAACAACGTCCTCTTCCCGGCGGCCAAGAAAAAGAAGCGCAAAACCTGACGGCACGGCCCGCGCCGAGTGAGAAAAACTCAAAAACACTTGCCGGCCCGCGTCGCATCAGGTATAATGATCGTTACCTCACACAGGTTTCCAGCAAAGTCATTTTAAAAGAACCTTTGCTATACCATAGGGAATCCTGCTCCGGGTATCGATGGCATGCCTCACCAGATTGGAGGACGTCAGAACTGCCCGGGGGGACAACCACTGTTCCGAACAGGTTCTCCTAAAAATACTTATGCTCGCCTGTGTGGGGTATTTCTATGCCCGGACGGGCTGAATCGAGTTCCCGGTACCCGGCCGGAACTACCATTCTGATGGATAGGGAATACCCGGACTGATGATAACATCCAGACCCGGTTCCGGCAGCACGCGCCGCGCTGATACCGCGGACATCCCTTGCCCAGGCCAATCCCTCAGGATACCTCTTACTTCACCTGTAGACTGATCCAACAGGAGGGCGGCGGACCGGCCGCTGTCCCTGGTCATCTCCGCATATCCCTCGGGGCCGGAAAGTGTGATGCGCGCCAGCCTGCCTGACCACGCCTGCTGTACGGGAACCGTGAAGGCAAAGACCCCACCTCCATCGCTATGTGAAATCTCATCGATGGCGAAATCCAGCTTAAATAGCGGGCGTCCTTCTGTATCTTCTCCTACGAGCCAATATGGCCCGCTTCTATGAGGCAGAGATGGGGCGGCGTCCACCACGAATGCCGGCTCGAGGACGAGCTCTCCGTTCTCGTTCAGTCCACCCCAGACTATTAGGGTCCTTTCCTGTGTAGAAGACGAAGCCTGGATGCGTAGAACGTCCTCCTCTTCGTTTATCCGGAATTCGATAGCTTTATTGAAATGATAATCGCTGATCCCTTCCCGTCCCTGGCAATATCCCATAAGATCGGGAGTGTAAGGATCAATCAACACGTTTCTCTCCGGATTGTATCCCCATGCGCCAATACTGCCATCCGCATAGGGATAATCCGGATCTAACCCCTGAGGACTACCGCACGGGGCATGACTCAAGTTCATAAGGTGACCGAGTTCATGAGCTATGACTACATCATGGAGTGATGATACGAAAACAGTTCGACCAGCTGCTCCACCGCCCCTGATAACGCCCATGTAGTGTCCGCCTTTACCGTCCATTACCCGAATCGCACTGAT
>JAJECR010000363.1 GCA_022821935.1 Candidatus Latescibacterota bacterium | reverse complement strand
CGGCACAGGCAACCCATACGTGACCACGGACTATCCATCGGTGCTGCGCGCGCTGGAGCTTCGAACGGAAGTCCTGCTATCGGCCAAAAACGGTACCGACGGGATATACACGAGCGATCCCCGTAAAGACGCGGATGCCCGAAGATACAGGGTCGTCAGTTACGATTCGGTAATCCAGCACGATCTCAAGGTGATGGACCAGACCGCCGTGCTGCTGGCTCGGGACAACAAACTGCCGATTCACGTCTTCGACTTCAATTCCCCCGGCGCCATGGAACGGATCTGCCGGGGCGAGGACCTCGGCACACTCATTACAAGGGGCTCGGACCAGTTCGCCTGACCGCGGTCGTTCCTTCATCATGATATCCATATCCAGACGCATCACAGTAATTCTGCTGGCCTGCGCCGTCCTATGGTGCGACCGGGCAGTTGGGAACACCGCAACGTCGGAAGACCGCACGGAAAAACAGGCCGGGAACCGTCCGGCGGCGCAGAAACCGCCTTTCGTGCTGGAGAACTTCTACAAGGGCGTATCCTGGGTGGGCGGACGCTGGCAAATGCCGGATAACGCCCTGCCCGAGGCCCGCGAGCTGGGTATCGAATGGCTGGCGCTTACCCCCTTTGGATGGATGGATAACCACACCACTCCGTCCGTACGTTTGAATCGGCGCGGGCGGTTCTGGGGGGAGACCGACCAGGGTCTGCGGACTACGGCCAGGAAGGCCAGGGAACTGGGATTCCGGTTGATGCTCAAGCCCCATCTCTGGCTGACCAGGCCCGTAGACGACGGCTGGGTTGGCATGATCGATTTCGAAACGGAAGCGGAGTGGCGGCAGTGGGAAGCGGATTACCGGACTTTCATCCTGCACTATGCCGAACTCGCCCAGTCCGAAAACATGGCTGTCCTTTGCATCGCCACCGAACTGTCCAATCCCGTACGGTCCCGTCCCCGGTTCTGGAAGTCGCTCATTAAGGAAATCAGGACGGTCTATTCAGGTAAACTCACCTACGCGGCGAACTGGTACCGCGATTACGACATGGTCGAGTTTTGGCCCGACCTTGATTACATCGGCGTCAACGCGTATTTTCCGCTGACCGACCGGAACGGTCCGAGCGTATCGGAAATCATGACGGGGTGGAAGCCGCATATCGAACAAATCGGCCGGTTGTCGGAACAGCACGACAAACCCGTCCTTTTTACCGAAGTTGGTTACAAGAACACGCCGGGTACGACCATACGGCCCTGGGAATGGCCGCCCAGGAGACGTCGCTGGGACGGTGAAGCGCAACCGGTCGTCCACCCGGTCGACCAGGCAGAGCAGGTAAACGCCTACGAGGCCCTGTTCAGGTCCGTTGGGCAGTTGCCCTGGTTCCGGGGGCTGTTCATCTGGAAATGGTACCCCAATGCCAGTCGGATAACGGTGGAAAGGGTGGAATTCAGCCCCCAGAACAAGGACGCGGAACGGGTACTGAAACGGTGGTACTCGGCCCCCTGACGCCGCCCCCGGATGGCATCTGTCGCGCGCTTTCCCCGTGATGCGGCGGGTTTGCATGCAGCACTGGAGAAAACATGCCGAAGCATTTTCGCTACCGTTCGCTCGACGACCTGCAACAGGATATCGACCGCCTCGGTCTGAACGACGATATACCTCTTACCGAGGACCTCGATCCCCTCTGGCGGCCCGTTCGGTTCGGTAGCCGGACCATCGGAAACTCCATGGCCGTGCACCCCATGGAAGGTTGCGACGGCCACCTCGATGGTTCGCCGGACGAACTGGTATTCAGACGATGGCGGCTGTTCGGAGAGGGCGGGGCAAAGCTTATATGGGGCGAAGCGACGGCCGTGCTGGAAGAAGCCCGGGCGAATACCCGTCAGTTGTGGCTGCACGACGGTAACGCCGCGTCCTTCGAATCATTGCTCGCACAGACCCGCTCGGCCCACCGGGCGACCCACGGCCGTGATGACGACCTGGTCGTCGGCCTGCAGCTGACCCATTCGGGCCGTTACAGTTACAAGAAACCGCTGATCGCTTTCCACGATCCCGCCGCCGATCCGGTCACCCTCGTGGACAAGAAACGCAAGGTGCCCGTAACTCCTGATTACCCGGTGCTGAGCGATACTGAACTCGGCCGGGTGGAAGACGCCCTCGTGGATACGGCTGTCCTGGCCTGGAAACTGGGTTTCGATTTCGTCGACATCAAGCAGTGCCACCGGTACCTGCTCTCCGAACTGCTGGCCGCGCGGCTCCGGGAAGGCGACTACGGCGGGAGTCTCGAGAACAGGACGCGGCTGGTCCGGAACGTGATCGGTCGCATCCGGGAAGAAACGAAAGACGATCTGCTACTGGCCAGCCGGATGAACGTCTACGACGGAATTCCCTACACCACCGATCCGGATACGGGCACGGGCACGCCCCGTTCGCCCTATCCCGTCCCCTTTCTCTCCGGCTTCGGCGTGGACGTGGACGATCCGCTGCAGGAGGATCTGTCGGAACCGGCCGCCGTGGTCGGCCTGCTCAGGGAAGCCGGGATCCGGATGATCAACGCCACCATGGGAAGCCCCTACTACAATCCCCACGTGGGCAGGCCTGCCGAAAGGTCGCCGGTGGACGGCTACGACGCCCCGGAACATCCCCTCTTCGGCGTCGCGCGGCACTTCCGCGCGGCCGCCGAGCTCTGCCGGGCGCATCCCGGGCTCAATATCGTGGGTACCGGGTACAGCTGGCTGCAGAAATACATGGTCAACGCGGGTGCGGCGAATATACGGGACAACCGGGTGACCATCATGGGATCGGGGCGCAAAATATACCTTCATCTCTGTTTCCCTTGTCTCGGTCGGGTGACGCTGAAGCGGCTGCCGGATCGACGATACGCCGCGCGAAGACTCC